>NZ_JBHTXX010000008.1:0-181071 GCF_042791415.1 Arthrobacter sp. NPDC056691 | reverse complement strand
ACCCCCGAGCAGGCCGGTGTCCCGCTCTACAGCGGATCCCGCCGGGTCCCCGGCCTGCGCCGCGAAGAAGTCGCGCATCTGGCCGGCGTCAGCGTCGACTACTACGCCCGTCTGGAACGCGGCAAGATCTCTGGCGCGTCCCGCGAAGTCATCGAAGCAATCGCCCGCGCCCTGCAGCTCGACGAGGACGAACGCGACCACCTGCTCGACCTCGCGCGGATCACTCAACGGCGCGCGCCGCGACGGAAACCCTCCAACCGCAGCACCGTCAGGCCAGGTATTCAGAGCGTCCTGGACTCCATCGATGCCCCCGCCTTCGTGCAGAACGGCCGGCTTGACCGCCTTGCCTCCAACAGGATCGGCCGGGCACTCTACTCACTCCCCGAAGACGGATCCCGTGACCGCTTCAACTATGCGCACTACCTGTTCCTGGACTCACGCGCCCCGCGTTTCCACCGCGATTTCGACACCGCCAAACACAACGTCGTCGCGCTCCTGCACGCCGCAACGGCCCGGGACCCGTATGACAAAGAGCTGATCGAGATCATCGGAACGCTCTCAACCCAAAGCGAGGAATTCCGCTCACTCTGGGCATCCCACGACGTTTACCGTTACCGGTCCGGGCAAAAAATGCTCACCCATTCGGCCGTCGGCGACCTCGAATTCGGCTACGAATCATTCGAACTCTCCACAGACCCAGGCCTGGTCATGCTCGTATACACCATTGAACCTGGATCCGCGACAGCCGACGCCATGCGGATACTCGCCAGCTGGACCGCCCCGGCCCTCCACTCCCACTGACAATGAAGCACTCACCGGTGCCGTTTGATGAACCGCAAGCGGCCCGCGGGGACCTCGACGCCGTCGCCGAACTGATTGAACTTGCCGCGGAGCGGGAAGACATCGAAGAGCTGCGGAGTCTTGCGGAGCGCGGCAGCAGGGACGCCGCAGACCAGCTTGTTGAACTCGCCGCAGAAAAATCGGACCTGGATGAGCTTCGGCGGCTCGCCGCCGGCGGCAATAGCGATGCTGCCGACGTTCTCACCGAGCTCACGGATGAAGGCTCCGACGACGACGAATGAGGGTCCGTGGGCGACGCGGGGTAAACCCCCTCCCGGGGCCGGCGCACTAGGAGAGCGCGCATTAAGAGAACGTCAATTTCTGCCCTGCTGGCGTATGGAAAGCGTTAAGGCCCGTTCCCTGAGCCGTCGCCGGTGGTGCCATTAAAGGGAGAGGACACAGCAGCCACCCCGGCCGCCGTCCGATCCTCGTCAGGAGCCAACCAGCATGAACACCACCTCGCGGATGGAAAACGCATCCGGTCTTCCCTCCGCTGCCTGTCCCCACCGGGACTTCGTCGCCGTCGATGAGAGCGGGGAGTTCTCGTATCACCGGTCCGAGCAGGATCTGGTGGCTGCATTCGAGTACCCCGCCGAGGCTGCGTGCATCATCGACCGCAGCGGCGGCGGCTACCGGCTGGCACTGGATCCGGACCGGCACCTGGTTCTGGGGCCTGCACGCGGCCCGGTGGAATTCCACTGGCTCCGGCAGGCGTGGCTGGACGCGCAAAACGACCACCCCGAACGGCACCGGCTCCGGCGCTTCTTCCCGCCTACCCAGGAAGAGGTGATCCAGGACGTGTTCGAAACCCTCGCCCTGGAACACGGGCCAGAGCCGGCCGAGGGTTCGTGGTCTCTTGGCGTCAACGGCACCGCGTTCTATCCAGCGAATCTGGCGGACCTCGACAGCTGGCTCGCACGCCAGGACCGGATGGAGCATATTCTCGTGAAGGACCCCTTCGGGCACCTTTACCGGCCGTCGCGGCACCGCGGATACTGGTACCTGCCCGCGGACGCAGGGTTCATCCTGTACGTTGAAGTCCCGGCGCCGAACGTCCCCCGCTGAATCCTGCCCGCGGTCATTTATCGTCGGCGAGAACGGTGATGGCGATTTTGCCGCGCACGTCCCCGGCCTCAAGGTGGCGCATGGCATCCGGAACCTCGTCGAGCGTGTACGTCCTGTCGACGCTCGGCGTCACCTGGCCGGACTCGATAAGCGGGGTAAGCCGTTCGAGGTCGCTGGCGCGCTCCTTGGAAGCGAGCATGGTCAGGCGCTGACGCAGGAACAGGGACACCAGCGGTGCCCGCAGGCTCCGGCCGAAGCCTCCCGTCCACCTGCCGCCTTCCTCGCCTCCAACGATGACGGCGGTTCCCGTGGGTGTGAGGGCGCGCCGCAGCCGTGAGAGCGGAGGGTTCCCTCCGATGTCGAGTATCAGGTCGTATTGGCGCGTTCCGTCGGCGAAGTCATCCTGCGTGTAGTCCAGCACGTGGTCGGCCCCGAGGGAACGCACCAGATCTGTCTTTGCGGCGCTGCTGACGCCGGTGACCTCGGCCCCGAGGGCCTTGGCCAGCTGCACGGCGTAGCTGCCGACGCCGCCCGAGGCGCCCAGGATGAGCACCTTCTGCCCGTGCTGCGCCCTCCCGGCGTCGTACAGCGCCTGGATGGCCGTCCCGGCCGAGATCGGAACCACCGCCGCCTGCTCGAATGACAGGTTCGCCGGCTTGTGGGCGAGCTTGTCCTCCAGCGCCGCGGCGTACTCGGCGAACGATCCCCTGGACATTCCGTATACCGCGTCGCCCACGGCGAACCGGGTCACCGAGGAGCCGACGGCGGCGACGGTTCCGGCGACGTCGATCCCGGGCACCCGGTTCTTCGGCGCGCGGAACCCGAACCCCATGATGCGCATGAGGTACGGACGGCCGGCCATGACGTGCCATGTTCCGCGGTCCATGCCCGCCGCGTGCACACGGACCAGCACTTCGTTCTCAGCGATATCCGGGAGCGCCATCTGGCCGCGACGAAGAACGTCAACGGTGCCGTATCCGTCCTGCAGAATGGCCTGCATGGTGTGGGCAGTCGATGCGTTGTCCGCGGACTTGGCGCTTGTGGGGTCAGTCATTTCGATCCTTTCAATGTGTTTGCCTTACAAAGTACGGTTAATGTACCGTACAAAGTACGAACGGTCTATGCCCCGAATTAAAATCTGGAGTCTGCATGCCTGCGCCAACGAACAACAGCCGCCCGCGCCTCAGCCGGGGGGAGGTGCTGCGCGGCGCCGTCGCCGTTGCGGATGCCGGCGGCATCGCATCCCTGACCATGCGCTCACTGGCCGACGCGCTCAAGGTCAAGCCAATGTCCATCTATCACTACGTCGCCAACAAGGACGAGGTCCTCGACGGCATCGTCGACATGGTCTTCAGTGAGATCGAGTTGCCCATGATCGGCGGCGATTGGCGGGCAGAGATGCGGCGGCGGGCCGCCTCCGCGCGTGAAGCGATGCGGCGCCATCCGTGGGCGATCGGCCTCGTCCAGACGCGAACAAGCCCCGGTCCGGCCACCCTGAAGCACCATGACGCCGTCATCGGCGCCCTGCGCGGGGCGGGCTTCTCGGTGGCGATGACCGCCCACGCCTTTGCCCTGATCGACGCGTACGTCTACGGCTTCGCCCTCTCCGAGGCGACGCTGCCAATCAACGGCCCCGAGACCGTCACCGAAGTCGCTGAACAGATGATGGGTCAGTATTCCGCCGGGGACTACCCCCACCTCGTCGAGTTCTCAATCGAGCACGTGATGAAACCCGGCTACGACTACGGTGCGGAGTTCGAGTTCGGTCTGGACCTGGTCCTCGAAGGCCTCGCCAAGGTGTCAGGGGCGCGGCAACTTTGAGTTGATGCCACGGTATTGCCGCCCTCGCAGGGTGCTACTACGATGTGCGCATCTTGAGACCAAAGGAGGTCCTTGCCATGTCATGCATCGTCACGGTTAAGATTCACGGTGATACGGATGCCTTCACCAAATCGCTCGAGGAACGCTCGGACGAGTACCGCGAGATCTCCGGACGCGGCCGGGAGCAGGGCGCCATCCACCATCAGTTCGCCGTCGGGGATGGCTTCATTCTGGTGGTCGACGAGTGGGAGTCCGCGGAAGCATTCGAGAAGTTCTTCAGCCAGCCAGACCTGAAGGCCTTCATCGGATCCGTCGGCGGCGACCCCAACACACCCCCGGAGATTACCTTCGGGGAATCCATCGACTCTTCGGACAGGTTCTGAGCTGACCACGCTCTTGGCGCAGCCCGCCGTCGACGTCATCGATTCGACGTAGACGAACGGGTTGTGCCAGGTGGCGACCCTTCACGCGGGCCTGGCACGGGCATACGCTGGGGGCCATGCATCCCGTGGGTATCACCGCCGTCCTGTCTGTCCGGCCGGTCACCGGGCTTCTTCCGCCGTGGATGGATCCGAACGTGTTCCTCCGCGATCCCGCCGTCGCGCCCTGGGTCATCGTGGTGGTGTGCGCGTTCCTCTTCATCGAAACGGGCATTCTGGTCGGGTTCTTCCTGCCCGGGGATTCACTGCTGTTCACCGCCGGGCTGCTCGTCGCCACCGGCACAGTGCATGTGAACATCCTGCTCCTGGGAGCCGCCGCGTTCGTTGCGGCGTTCGCGGGCGACCAGACGGGCTACCTGATCGGGCGCAAAGCCGGCCCTGCGGTCTTCAAAAAGCCCGGCTCCCGCTGGTTCCGCAGCGAATACACGGACAGGGCCCACGAATTCTTTGAAAAATACGGGCGCCGGTCCGTTATCCTGGCCCGCTTCGTGCCGATCGTGCGGACCTTCCTTCCCGTCACCGCCGGCGTGGGCAGGATGGGGTACCGGACGTTCATCGCGTTCAATGCGATCGGTGCGCTGCTGTGGGGTGTGGGCGTGCCGCTGCTCGGGTTCTGGCTGGGCCGCTACGACTGGATCGGCGCGAACATCGACCTGATCTTTATCCTGATCGTGCTGATCTCCTTGGTTCCGATCGGGATCGAACTGCTGAAGAACCGGCGGACAAAGTCTGGTGACACCCAAGCCTGAACCAAGCCGGACGGTCAAGCTACCGGACGTCCAACTGGAGTACGGGGATCGTCAGCCGCACGATCAGGCCGGAGCCGGCTGCGTTCTCGAGGGTGACCGTGCCGTTGACCGAGGCCGCTGCGGCGGCGACGATTGCCAAACCCAGACCGGAACCGTCCGCGGTGCCGCGCACTTTGTCTGCCTGCGAGAACCGGTCGAACGCGTGGGGGAGGAACTCCGGATCGATGCCGGGCCCGTTGTCAGCGATGGTGGTGGTGAGCTGCGGGGGATCCCACCTAATGGCGGCGGTGATCTGCCCTTTCCCGTCGAGGGCGCGGAGGGCGTTCGACAGCAGGTTATCGAGCACCCGGCCGTAGAGCAGTGCCGGCATCGCCACCGGTGCTTCGTGTTCGACGCGGTCGGGCACGATCAGGTCAATCTCGACGTCGCCGCTCATTGCGCGGAGCCGCGCCCGGTCGATGGCCTCGCCGGCCTCGTCGACGAGGGCGCCCACGGTGGTTGGTGTCGGCGGGCGTCCGGCGTCCAGGCGGGACAGTTCGAGCAGGCTCTCGACGAGTTCGGTCAGGCGTGTGGTTGCCCGTTCGGCGCCGGCGATGTCGGAGTCGATGCTGCTGCGGTCGCCAGCGCGGAGCAGCTCCAGTTGCGCCTGCAGAACCGCCAAAGGCGTGCGGAGTTCGTGGCTGGCATCCGAAACCAACTGCCGTTCCCGCGAGGCTGAGGCCCGGAGGTCGTCGATGAGCCGGTTGAGGGTCCTCGCCAGATCCGTGATTTCATCCTTCGCCGGGCCCACGGGCAACAGTTCTGCGGTGCCGGAGGCGACGATTGCTTCCGCGCTCCGGCGAAGCTGGGTGACCGGCCGGAGTGCGGCCCCAATCAAATGCCAGGAGACAGCGCCGAACAGAAGGGTGAGGGCGCCCAGGCCGAGGGTGAGGCCGGCCGTGAGGTCTGTGAGGACCAGGGCGGATTCGTTCTGGTTGCGGGCAGAGATGATGGTCCAATTTCCGGCGCGGGTCTGGACGGTTTCGACGGCCACCATGTAGGTGGCGCCGCCCGCGGCCACCTGCTGCGGGCCCGTGTCGGCGAGGTCGATGAGGGCCATATTCGAGGTAATCGAGGCCGGCAGTGTCGAAGTCTTCGTGGTCCCGGCGGGGTCGATGACGGCCACAAGCTGACCTTCACCGGGATTATCGGCCGGTTCGTTCGGCTCCTGCTGGATGGCCGTCTCGAACGGGACGGCATCGTCTTGGAGCACTTCGAACGCCGCATTCTTTACGATCTGATCGACCTGCTGCCGGACGAGGAGGGAGACGGAGCCGAAGAAGACGGCGGCCAGCAACAGCGTGCCGATGGTGATCCGGGCGCGGACGGAGAGCCTGTTCAGGGCTGTCATCGGTCCCGCGTCAGCTCGAAGCCGACACCCCGCAGGGTGCGCAGGCTCACCCCGGTGGGGAGGCGTTCAAGTTTGCGGCGGAGGTAGCTGATGTACTGGTCGACGATGTTCGGATTGGTGTGCTGAACCGTCCCCCAGATCTCCAGCAGGATCGCCTCGCGCTGCACCGTCTCGTCGACGTTCTGGGCCAGGAACCGCAGCAGCGCGAATTCCTTCGGGCTCAGCGGAACCACCTTCTCGCCCGCCCGCACCACATGGTCGTGGCTGTCGATCGTCAGCCCGCCAACCTCGATCCGGGGGCTGATGGCCAGACTCTCCCTGCGCCGGAGCGCGCGGAGCCGGGCAGTGAGTTCGCTGAAGGCAAAGGGTTTGGTGAGATAGTCGTCGGCGCCCGCATCCAGGCCCCGCACGCGGTCGCTGACGTCATCCCGGGCCGTGAGCATCAGGATGATGAGCGAACTGGAGGCATCGCGCAGCCGCCGGCAGAGTTCGAAGCCGGACATCCCCGGCAGCATCACATCGAGCACAGCGATGCGGTAGTTCCCTTCCTGCGCGGTGATCAGGGCCGTCGTGCCGTCTTCGATCCAGTCTGCTTCATAGCCCTCGCTGGTGAGTCCGCGGGCGAGGAGAGGGCCGAGCTCGGCGTCGTTTTCGACGACGAGAACACGGACGGGACGGTCGGTTGCTGCGGCCATGGGGCAATTCTTGCCGTGGTGGCGCTTTCTGAACAAATCATGTGAGAACTCTCAGGCTGACGTGCTTCGGTTCGCAGTTCCGCTGAAGCATCGGCTGGAAATGTGCAGCCCATGAGCACACGAGAGATGACATCCCCGCCCACAGTCACACGGCGGCTGAGCAAAGTCCCCGAGATCACCATCTGGTTCTGGATTATCAAGATCCTCTGCACCACTGTCGGCGAGAGCTTCGCCGACTTCATCAACGTGGCCCTCGGAGTGGGCCTCGTTCCAACCGCAATCATCTTCACCGTGGCCACCGCTGTCGTGCTTGCCGTGCAGATGAGGCTCCGGCGCTACCGCCCGGGCGCGTACTGGCTCATGGTCGTCATGCTGAGTATCACCGGAACCCTCTATACCGACCTCCTCACCGACCAGGCTGGCGTACCCCTCTGGGTAAGCTCCAGCGTGTTCGCCGCGATGCTTGCCGTTGTTTTCACCATCTGGTTCGTCAAAGAACGGACCCTCTCCATCCACAGCATCGTCACCGTGCCCCGCGAAGCCTTTTACTGGCTCGCCGTTCTGGTGACCTTCGCTCTCGGCACGGCCCTGGGCGACTGGACTCTCGAGCTCACCGGCTGGGGGCCCGGCCTTTCGATCCTGCTGCCCCTGGTCCTCATCGGCATTGTCACCGCCCTCTGGCGATTCGGCGCCGACCCGGTACTCGCCTTCTGGATCGCCTACATCCTCACCCGCCCCCTCGGCGCGAACATCGGCGACTGGCTGGGTCTCACCGCCCCCGAGGGCGGCATGGGCCTCGGCACCCTCACGACGAGTATCATCTTCCTGGCCGCAATCCTGGCCACCGTTGTGTACCTCTCGGTCAGCAAAGCCGACGTCGTCGAACGCGCATCCAACAAGGCAGCGCCCGCTGCGCCGCCCGCACGCCGGCGGACCGCGTTGGGCATCCTGTCTGCTGTCGCCGTCGGCACGGTGGCGCTCCTCGCATACACGAACAGCCTCCCGCACGCCAGCGCCCTTGCCGCCGAAGGCACCGCAGCGGGCTGCGCTGCCGGCTCCGCCCCACTGACCGGGTCAGAGGCCAAAGCGGCAGCGCATGCCAACTTCCCCGCCTCGAACGTCGCCGAGTTCCGAACCATCGCCTCGGACACCCTCGCACTCGTCAAAAAGGGCGACCAGTCCGGTGCGGCGGCCCGGATAACCGACCTGGAAAGCGCCTGGGACGACGACCAACCTGCGCTCAGCGCCGCGGACTGTGCCGCGTGGACTTTCATCGATCAGCAGATCGATCCCGTCCTGACCGCTGTCCGCTCGCACACTCCCAACCGGGCGACGGAACAGACAGTCTTGAATGACCTCCTCACAACTCTCGGAGGTGCCTGACGCCACCCGGATGGTGGTGTCAGGTTGGCCCGCCGGCGGGCCAGGAAGTACGACGCCGGTGCGTCGCCTTAGGGGGCAGGTCAGCACCCGCCATGCCTAACGGCCGCGGTCCAGCCAGTGCCGTTGTTTTACAGGCAGCGAAATACTCTTCACGGATCTGTAAAGGCGGCTCACCTGCGTTTATGATGCATCCAGAGGCAGAAGTCCAGCCAGCGGCCAGCTGCCCGGAACCTGAGGAGTGCCCATTGGACAGTACCCGGTTCCCTGACGAGGACAGTTGGGCGGGCGAGGACTCCGGCTCCGATATCCCCCTGGTGCGGGAGCAGGCCTACGAGATCATTGACGCGGTCCTGGCCGGCACGGATCCGGAAGGGGCCGAGGTCCGGGACCGGCTGCGGGAACATGTGGCGGCGCATCCCGGAAACCCGGAAGCGGCACTTCACGAGCACCTGGTTTTCACCCGTTCCCTGGCCCGGCAAACCAGCACCGGGCCCACGGCCGGCGGACGGAGTGAGGACGTAAGCCACGGCCGGGCAGCCATCGAGGCGGTCCTGCACGCCGGCATGCTCGTCACGGCCTTCCAGCCCATCCATGATCTTGGCCGCGGCGGTGTCATCGGCGCGGAAGCCCTGACGCGTTTTGTGTGGGAGCCCGACGGCGACGGTGCGGGTTCCTGGTTCAAAAATGCCGCGGCCGCCGGCCTGGGTGCTGACCTGGAGTTCTCAGCGCTGCAGGCGGCTGTGGCGGCGGCGCAGGATCTGCCGCACCACCTGGTTGTGGCACTGAACCTCTCCCCGGCCGTGTGCCTGGATCCCCGGCTGCCGGGATTCCTGGAACACGCGCCTCTGGAACCGTCCCGGATCATGCTGGAACTCACCGAACCGCTACAGCCCGGTGAAGTGGACCCCCTGCTGGGTGCCCTGGCGCCACTGCGAAGTTCCGGCATGGGGTTGGCGGTGGACGAGGCCGGCACGGACGCTGCCTCCATGCGCCACATCCGGTCCCTGCGGCCGGAGGTCATCAAGATCGGCCGCGGCATGGTTGCAGGGATCGACGCCGATCCAAGCCGCCAGTACCTGGTGGCCGACCTGGTCGAGTTCGGACGCCAGACGGGAGCCGCGCTGGCCGCCGTCGGAATCGAAACCGCCGCCGAGCTTGCTGTCCTGACCCGGCTGTCAGTGGCCGCCGGCCAGGGGCACTTCCTGGGAAGGCCCACGGTCGACGCCAAGGAATGGGCCACCTGGGCCAGCCATGCCACCCCGGCAGCCGAAAGCGGGCACGGAAGGCACGGTCGCCACACGGCCGGACGGCCACAGCTGGACGGGCACCAGGGTTAGCCCTGCCGCGCGGCCCATTCCTCCACCCGGCGGTTGCTTTCCTCTTCGGAGAGGTCTTCCACGCGGGTCATGATGGACCAGCGGACGCCGAAGGGATCCCGGATGCTGGCGTACCGGTCGCCTGAGACAAACGTGGACAGCGGCTCGCGGATCGTGGCTCCGGCCTGCTCCGCACGATGCACCAGGGCGTCTGCGTCCGCGCAGTAGAGGCCCAGGGAGTAGCAGTCGTTCTCACCCTCCGGCGCCGGAACCAGATGGTATTCGGGGTTGGGTTCGCCCAGCTGCAGGTGGCCGCTTCCAAAGTCGAGTTCCGCATGGACCACCACTCCGCGCATCTCCGTGGCACCGACGACCCGGGCGCCGAACACGTCCTGGTAGAAGGCGATCGCTGCCCTGGCGTTGGTCACGGCAAGGAACGGCGTGAGGCTGGTCAGGCCGTTCGGAATTCCGTGCGTGGTGTGCTCTCCGTGGGCGGCCGTGGTGGATTCGGTGCTTGTAGTATCTGTCATGGCTATGACGCTACGTGCCCGGCCAGGGGCGGCGCTTGGAGATTCGCGACAGTCTGAGGGGACCGGTGGAGAGTTCGTTCAAGGGGATCCTGTACCCGGCCCGGCTTCCCACATTTCACCGCCTTCCGGCGCCGGCCTCCGTGGCGGACCTGGTCCAGTGGTTCTGGATTCCCGAGTGGGACATCGAGCCCGGCCGCACATCCCGCCAGCACCTTATCGCCTACCCCGGTTCCAACCTCGTGGTGCAGCCTGACGCCGTCGTCTTCTCCGGCCCCACTACCCGCGCCGCCCACCGGGACCTGGCTGGCAGGGGCTGGGCGGTGGGTGCGTTGCTGCGGCCGGCGGCCGTGCCGCTGTTCACCGCGGATCCTTCGAGCCTGCGGGACACGGAAGCGGCGGTGGCCGCGGAGGGACTGCACCGTTCCGTTTCGGAGGCCATGAACACGCACGACGGCGGTACCCGCCGTGGGCGGGCAGTGGACGCCTTTGCGGGGTGGCTGGCTTGCTTTGCCGGGCCCGCGGTGACCGAGGAGGCGCTGCTGGCCAACCGGCTGATGGACGTCACTGCTTCGGATGCCTCTCTGGTCCGGGTGGAGGACGCCGCGTCTGCGCTGGCGGTTTCGCAGCGGACCCTGCAGCGGGTGGCCAGGAAATACATCGGCCTCAGCCCGGCCGCGCTGATCCGCCGTCGACGCCTTCAGGACGCTGCGGAGCGGACGTGGCTGGATCCTTCAGCGGATCTGGCAGCGATAGCTGCCGAGCTGGGCTACGCCGACCACGCCCACCTGACGAATGACTTTCAGAAGTACCTGGGATTCACACCGAGCACGTACCGGCGGGCGGTTGCCGGCGAGCGGTGATTAGGCGGGGTAGATGGTGATGGCCGCGGCCTTGATGACGAAGTAGACGTCGGTTCCCGGCGCGAGGCCGAGGTCGGCGGATGCAGCGGGGGTGATGTCGGCCGCGAGGTGACCGGCCCGGGCCCGGATGAGGTCGCCGTGGGGTTCGAGGTCGGTGATGGTGACTTTGAAGGTGTTCCGTGGGCTGCCGTGTTCGGCGGTGGGGTAGATGGAGACCGCCGACGGCGGGAAGGCCGCCACGCCGGGGTTGCCGGGGTGCGCTGTGTCGTCCCGGTGTCCGGCGATGTCCAGGCCGTGATCCGTGGTGAGGCCGCTCCCGGTGATGGCGCCGGTGAGGAGGTTCAGGCCGGACAGGCCTGCGGCGAAGCGGCTGCGGGGTTTTTCGAGGACCTCCCGGGTGGGGCCGTGTTCGGTGATGTGGCCGTTCTCGATGACCATGACCCGGTCGGCGAGCATGAGGGCGTCGAGGATGTCGTGGGTGATGATGAGGGCTTTGCGGCCGGCGAGGACGCGTTTGAGCAGGCGCCGCAGGAGCGGCGCGGCGTGGATGTCCAGGGCGGCCATCGGTTCGTCCAGGAGGAGCAGTTCGGGGTTGGTGGCCAGTGCCCTGGCGACGGCGACGCGCTGGGCCTGGCCGCCGGAGAGCTGGCCGGGGCGGCGTTGGGCGAGTTCTGCGGCGTCGACTTCGCCCAGCCAGTGCCGTGCTGTTTGGTGCGCCTCTTTGCGGGAGATTCCCGCCGCGCGTGGCCCGAAGGCCACGTTTTCCAGCACGCTCAGGTGCGGAAAGAGCAGCGGTTCCTGGGCCAGGAGGGCGGTGCCCCTGGCGTGCGGAGGCGTGAAGTGGCCGCCGTCGATGTCGAAGAGCGTTGCGTCGCCGAGTTCGGCGTAGCCGGTGTCGGGCCGGAGCAGCCCGGCCGTGATGCCGAGCAGTGTTGATTTCCCGGCGCCGTTGGGTCCGAGGACCGCCACGGTTTCAGCCGTTCCGAGGCTGAGGGAGACGTCGAAGTTGCGGGCGCGCAAGGCCGCGTTCAGTGTGAAGGTCATGCGGGGGTTGCCTCCGTGGCGGGCTGCGTGCGGGACCGCCGGTAGGAGAGTCCGACGACGGCCACGGCCACCGCCACCAGGACCAGGGAGAGGGCGACGGCGGCGTCGGCGTCCGTTTCGCGCTGCAGGTAGATTTCCAGCGGCAGGGTCCGGGTGACGCCCTGCAGGCTGCCGGCGAAGGTCAGGGTGGCGCCGAATTCACCGAGGCAGCGGGCGAAGGACAGTACTGCACCCGACGCCAGTCCGGGCAGGACCAGCGGGATGCTGACGCGGCGCAGGACGGTGGTGGGGCGGGCTCCGAGGGTGGCGGCGACTGCTTCGTACTTGGTGCCGGCGGTGCGCAGGGCCCCTTCGAGGCTGACCACCAGGAAGGGCAGGGCAACGAAGGTCTGGGCGAGCACCACGGCGGTGGTGGAGAACGCGATCTGGATCCCTGCCAGTTCGAGGGTTTTCCCGAGCAGGCCCTGGCGGCCGAACGTGTAGAGCAGGGCGATGCCGCCCACCACTGGTGGCAGCACCAGCGGCAGGAGCACGAAGGCACGCAACAGCCGTTGTCCGGGGAAGTTCCCGCGCGCGAGCACCAGCGCCAGCGGCACTCCGAGGACGATGCACAGCGCAGTGCTGGCCGCGGACGTGCGCAGGCTTAGGCCCAGCGCGGTGAGCGAGGACTCTGAGGTGATGAGTGGAACGAACTGGGTCCAGTTAACCTTGGCCACCATGGCCGCCAGCGGCAGCAGGACGAAGAGCCCTCCTGCTGCCGCGATGGCGTAAATCCACAGCGGAATGCCGGTGTAGCCGGCACCGCGGCGTGACGTCATCCTGCGGTCACGGGGCGCCGAATCCGGCGTCGGACAGTACCTTCTTGCCCTCGGCGCCGGTGACGGCGGCGATGAACGCCTTGGCCAGGTCCTTGTTCTTGCTGGCACCCACCGTGGCGATCGGGTAGGTGTTCACGGCCTTGTCCGACTCGGTGAACGGGATGCCCTTGACCTTGCTGCCGGCGGTCTTGACGTCGGTGACATAGACCAGGCCGGCGTCGGCCTCACCTGAGGTGACCTTCCCCAGGACATCGGTGACCGAGGATTCCTCGCTGACCGGCTTCAGCGTGGTGCCGGTGGCCTGTTCCACCTTGTCCGTCGCGGCCCCGCAGGGCACCTGCGGGGCGCAGACCACAACCTTGACCCCGGGCCTGGCGAGGTCGGCGAAGGACGCGATCGACGCCGGGTTGGACGCCGGCACCGCGATCTCCAGCACGTTGGTGGCGAAGTTCGTGGCGGAGCCGTCAATGAGCTTCGCGTCGGAGAGCTTGGTCATGTTCTTCGTGTCGGCGGAGGCGAACACGTCCGCGGGCGCGCCCTGGGTGATCTGCGTGACCAGGTCCGAGGATCCGGCGAAGTTCAGGGTGACCTTGGCGCCGGGGTTGGCGGCCTCGAAGTCGGCGGCGATCTTGGTGAAGGTGGCCTTCAGTGATGCCGCGGCGAACACCGTCACCGTGCCGGAGGGCTTGGCGGTTTGGCTGGCGCTGGCCGTGCTGATGGCTACCGGGGTGGTGTTGCCTCCGCCGCAGCCTGCCAGGCCCGCGGCGAGGGCACCGGCGGCCAGCAGGGCTGTGATGTTCTTGCGGGTGAACCTCATATGATGCTCTTTCCTTGGGGTGTTTCGATGATGACGGTGGTGGCTTTGACCACGGCGGTGGCCACTGAACCAAGTTCCAGTCCGAGTTCACGGACGGCTTCGCTGCTCATGAGGGACACCACCCGGAAGGGGCCGCACTGAAGCTCCACCTGCGCCATGACCTTGTCGGCGGTGATCCCGGTGACCAGGCCAACGAACCGGTTCCGTGCGGACCGGCCCACCTTGGTGGGGTCATCGGGCAGCTGGGCCTGCTGCCGGGCGAGGTGGGCAAGTTCAAGCCCGTCCACGGCCAGGCGGCCGGAATCATCCTTGATGGGCGCAAGGGTCCCGTTTTCTGTCCAACGCCGGACGGTGTCGTCGCTGACACCGAGGAACCGTGCTGCTTCAGCGACTCGTATTTTGGCCATGGACCCAGATTATTCCCTATATGCGGTTCCAGGCAGGCGTTGGACCCGTAAATCCGAATGTGACTGGCAGGCTGTCCCTGCACGTAGACGTCGCAGCGAGGCCCGGGGGTTTCGCAGCCACGGGTTCTTTAGAGTTTTCTTAGTGCCCTCCTTCCACACTTAGAAGGAGGCAGGCATAGAGCGCTGCCGCAGCAACCAGGAGGAGTGGCCAGTGGGCAGGGCTGAGATCGAACGAGACGTCACAGCGGAGCGAACACGGTTGGCGGTGCTGCCGCAGCTGCAGCACTGGATCGCGGTGCCGCTGATGTTCGCCGTCCTGATTGTCGCCGCAGGATTTTCGCTGCGATCCTCAAGGGACTTCACGGGCGCGGACTTCGCCGTCGATGCCGCGTTGAGCCATCACCACACACCGCCCCGGACCGCGATCGCACTTATCGTCAACGTCCTCTTCAGTCCCGCGGCCGGCGTAGTGATCATTGCCGCGATTTGCCTGTTCCTGCTGCTGGTGCGCCGGAGCCCGGTGAATGCGTTCGCCACCGGACTGGTGGCGGCCGGCTCGTGGGTCAGCAGCGAGCTGTTCAAGCTCATCGTGGCCCGGCACCGTCCCGACTCCGCAGCGCTTTTCGACCCCCTGACCCCGGAGCCGGGTACGGACAGCTTCCCCAGCGGGCACACCGCCCTGGCGGTGGCCATCGTCATCGCGCTGTTCCTCCTGGCGCGGGGCAGCCGCTGGCAATGGCCGGTCCTGGTGGTGGGAGCTGCGGTGGCCCTTACGGTTGCCCTCTCCCGCATCTACCTGGGCGTTCACTACCCAACGGACGTGGCGGCGTCGTTCCTTACGTCCCTGACCGGAGCCTCCTTCATCACGGGACTCTGGAACAGATACGGGTTGGCGGCGCTGGCGCGCCTGCCGTTCCTGGCCCGGCTGGGGCCGGTTCCCGCCCCGGTCTCCTGACCAACAGGGCCATACCGGATTGGGAGAGAATGGCAGTCATGGACGCGGACCGGAAGAAGCGCGTGCTGCTGGTGGAGGACGACCGGCAGCTCGGGCCCCTCATCGCTGAACTTATCGGGGACGACTTCGACGTGACCCTTGCCCGTGACGGCCAGCAGGGGCTGCACCTCGGCCTTACGCGGGAGTGGGATGCCCTGGTGGTGGACCGCGGGCTCCCGCTTCTCGACGGCGCAGCCCTGGTCATGGCGCTCCGGGGCAAGGGAGTGACTGCGCCGGTGCTGATCCTCACCGCCCTGGGGACGGTGCAGGACAAGGTGGACGGCCTGGACGCGGGCGCCAACGACTACCTGGTGAAGCCGTTCGACGCTGCCGAGCTCGCCGCCCGGCTCCGCGCCCTGACCCGCACGTTCCGTCCGCCGCTGCGGACCCTGCCGCTCGGGGACTGGACGTACGACGCCGGCACCCGGCTTTTGCTGTCACCCTACGGTGACCGCGTATCGCTTTCCCCCAGGGAGGGTTCGCTGCTTGAGGTGCTGGCCGCCGAACCGGAACGGGTCTTCTCCCGGGCGGAGCTCCTCGGCAGGGTGTTCTCTGCGGCGGATCAGCCGGGCGCCGTTGACACCTACGTGCACTATCTGCGCCGGAAGGCGGGCCGCGGCATCATCCGCACCGTGCACGGCGCCGGATACCAGCTGGGGGACCCATCATGAAAGCGTCCGACGCCGACCGGCAGATCCTGCGGACCGCCGCCCGTAAGGTGAGTGCCCAGATTGCGCTGGTATGCGCCGCGAGCGTCGCCGTCGTGATCCTGGCGCTGGTGCTGTTCGCACTCTACCGTTCCCAGCCCGCCGAACTCGTGCAGCATCCTGCCGGCGCCGGCAGGATCTACATCGACGAAGCCGATGGCCTGCTGGCGCTGATCCTGGGCGGCGCGCTGGGTGTGGTGCTGGCGGCCGCCGCCGGCCTGGTCAGCGCCAGGAGTGCGGTGAAGCCACTGGGCGAGGCACTGTCCGCACAGCGGCGCTTCGTCCAGGATGCCAGCCATGAGCTGCGGACCCCGTTGGCCGTGCTCGACGCCCGGCTGCAGCTCGCCCAGCGCAAAGCCGGCCCGGAGAGCCCGGCCGCACCGACACTTGCCCGGCTCCGCCAGGACAGTGCCGGGCTCGCGGAATTGGTGGACGACCTGCTGCTGATGTCCGCGCCGGCATCCACGGAACAGCTGGAGCCGACGGACATAGCCGCGCTGGTCCCGGCCGTGGCGGACGATCTTCGGCTCCTCGCAGGAGAGGCCCGGATCGGGCTGCAGTGCACCGTTGCCGCCGGGGCTGCCGGACTTCCCCGCGTGCGGGTCCCCGCGCATCTGCTCCGCCGGATGGTCACGGCACTCGTGGAGAATGCCCTCTCGCACACCCCTGAGGACGGCCGGATCGACGTCAATGTTTCGGCGGCGGGCCGGAAAGTCCGGATCATGGTCCGGGACACCGGTCCTGGAATCCTGGGCATCGAGCCCGGGCAGGTGTTCGAACGGTTCGCCCGCGGAAGGCCGGCCTGGCACAACCCGGCACGGCGCAGTTACGGAATCGGACTGGCACTGGTGAAGGAGGCGGCCTTGCGCCACGGCGGCGATGTGACGGTGGCAGAAACGGGGGCGCAGGGAACAGCCCTGAGCCTGGAACTGCCGGCGGCCTAGCAGGACGGGACGGAAGCGGCGTGGGCGGACTCATTGAGGGCATCCTGGGCGTCAGCCCTGCACTGGCCTATACCCTGGTGGCACTGCTCGTTTTCGCCGAGGACGCCCTGTTCGTAGGCTTCGTGATACCCGGCGAGACGGCCGCGGTGCTCGGCGGGGTGGTGGCCAGCCGGGGCCAGGTGCAGCTGGGGCTCATGATGGGCCTGGTGGTTCTGGCCGCGGTCATTGGTGACACCGTCGGGTATGAAGTCGGCAAGCATGCGGGGTCCAGGCTGCTGGAAACCAGGGCCCTCAAACGCCACCGGGACAAGCTGGACAAGGCGCAGGACTTCCTGCGGCGGCGCGGCGGTGCTGCCGTGTTCCTGGGCCGCTTCATTGCATTCTTCCGCGCAGTGATGCCTGCGCTCGCCGGTGTTTCCCGGATGTACTACCCCCGGTTTCTGGCCTTCAACGCCGCCGGCGGACTGGCCTGGGGTACAGGATTCGTGCTGCTGGGCTACCTGGCCGGCAATTCCTATGAGACGGTTGCCAAAACCGCCGGCAGGGATCTCACGGCCGTCATTGTGGTCGTGGCGATTATTGCCGCCGTGGTGTGGCGCGTCCGCACCGCGCGACGGAGAAGGCATCGGGCGGCGCACCAGCCCGACAAGCATGGCTAAAAGGCGCGCGTGGAGGCCAGCCCGTGGTCAGAATTCGACGACTTCGAATTCGAGCAGGTCTGCACCCGTGGCCACCGGCTGGCGGTCGCCGCCGTGCGCCTCGCGGGCCTGGCCGCTCCGCCAGTTCTGGAAGTCCTCTTCGGTGGACCAGGTGGTGACCACGAAGTAGCGGTCGTCGCCCTTGACCGGGCGGAGCAGTTGGAAGCCTTCGAATCCGGGCTGCCCGTCGACGGCGTGTGCCCGGGCGGCGAAGCGCTGCTCGAGTTCGGGGCCCTTGCCCTCGGGGACGTGGATGGCGTTGATCTTCACAACAGACATGGTGTTCCTTTCGTGGGGGAGGAGCTGGGCGATCTTCTGCAGACGAAGCAGGAGTTACCAGAAGTCTGTCATCCCTCCGCAGCATCGTGGTCTTGCAACAGATAGTAAGTGAACCAGTCGGCGGCGAGGGTGGCCGCCTGGGCCAGTGTCCCGGTTTCCTCGAAGAGGTGGGTGGCTCCCGGGATGATTTCGAGCCGCGTTGGCGCCCGCATCAGGGCCATGGCCTGGCGATTGAACGCGAGGACCTGGGGATCGGCACCGCCGACGATCAGCAGGGTCGGGGCGCGGACGGCCGTTAGCCGGGGACCGGCCAGGTCCGGGCGTCCGCCTCTCGAAACAATGGCCCCGATCCGCGCATCCGGTTCGGCTGCTGCCCAGAGGGCGGCGCCGGCTCCGGTGCTGGCCCCGAAGTAGCCGATGCGGCTCGACGCGGTGTCATCCCTTGTGCCCAGCCATCGGATAGCGGCTGCGAGCCGACGTGCCAGCAGGGCGATGTCGAAGACGTTGCCACGGTTGGCTTCCTCATCGGGGGTCAGCAGATCCAGCAGCAAAGTCCCCAGCCCGGCGTTTTGCAGTACCGAGGCGACGAACCGGTTGCGGGGGCTGTGCCGGCTGCTGCCGCTGCCATGGGCGAACACCACAACAGCCTCGAACTGCGCGGGCAGGTGCAGGCTCCCGTGGACGCTGACGTTGCCAGCGTCTATTTCCACGTCAGGCATGGCAGGTTCTCCAAGCTCAAGGCCGGCGAGGGCAGGCTGCGGGCCCATTCCAGTAGATACCCGCGAGGCAAGAGGGGCAACAGAGCCGGAGGATCCGCCCGCGGGCTGCAGGATCCACCCCGTAGGCCGGAAGGCTGGCAACGATCCTGCCCAGGCCTTCATGCTCATGAACGACCACAAGATCACGGACGAGTGCATCCTCAGACAGATCCACGGGAAACCGGTAGGGCGCCGGGGCCACGCCACCTTCGCCGTTTCTGGTTGAGGCTTCAGGCGCCGGGTAAGGCCATTGATATATCCATCTCAGTACCAATGCCGTTCTGCACCCAGGCTGTGAAGTCCGCTAGGGACATGAAGCAGTAGTAGTCGCAGTAGCGCAGACCGTCATCCTGTTCCTGGCTCATGACCGTCGCCCGATTTCAAGCGCACGAGTTGGCTCGGGAAGAAGCTCAGGCCGGCGGTCTCTCCAGCTGGCATGCGCGGCATGATGCGACCGGCCTCCCGAGCCATTGCGTATTTGAGACATTGTTGTTTGGCCTCTTGGAATCCTAGGCAACATGACTATTTCCTTCGAGTGGTTTGTAGCGGGTTGGTATTCCAAGGCTCGCGCGAGCCGCTTAAGCCATCCTTAGCCAGGCCGGTGGTCTCGTAGCCGACAAGCGACTGCATCCATCCGGCGGAGTGTGAAATCGCTTCAAGATCACGAGTACCGAATCACCAGAGTCCGCGTAGTGACCAGGGAAGCGGGGCCGCTCGAAGGCGGCGGCGTAGGCGGCTCTGGCCAGGTACCTGCGGTGCCAAGGTTCCTTCGTCAATAGCTTGTCTCGGGAGCAACCTCGATTTGTCACGTCGATTAAGGATCGCTTAAGGCGGCTACGCAATTCTGGGAGCGCGGGACGGGAGCAGAAACGTGTGTATCGGAACCGTGCAGTGGTTGCCCCACCTTCAGGACCGCGTGAGTCCACGACCGTTATCCGCAAGTCACCGTCATACTCTCCGTACAAAGGAAGTGCCATGATTCACATTTCAAACCGTACGCCGGCCTTCGTGGCGGTGACGGCAGCAGCAATCAGCCTCTGCTTGGCAACGCCCGCCGTGGCGGCGACAGACCCCGCACCGCCCCTCACGTCAGCAGAGCAGAGAGAGCTAGTACCCGCCTACTTCTACCCTCGGGTCAATCCCAATGACGGGATCGTTGACCAGTGGGAGCGGATGTGCAGCGTTGCAAAAGGCAAATCGATAATCGTAATGAATCCGAATTCCGGGCCGGGCGTAAAAGTGGATTCGAATTACACCGCTGCCGTGAAGTATTGCCGGGATAGGGGTCACAAAGTGGTCGGTTATGTCTACACAAACTATGGGCAGAGGGATCCGCAGGGTGTCCGCGACGACGTAGACAAGTATTTGCGGCAGTACGAGGCCGACGGCATTTTTTTGGATGAGATGAATAACTACGCGCAGAGGGCGGCGTTCGGCGGAATGACGTCACGAAGCTACTACAGCGCTATCAGCAAGTACGTTCGCACACATGGTGCAGACCCAGTAGGGCCAGCCCAGATGGTCATAGCCAATCCGGGTGATGTATCTCAAGAACAGGGGCCGTGGGCTATTGATCCCAACTACAATTCTGGGCAGAAGGTGGTTGATGTTCTTGTGGTCTTTGAAGGCACTGCGGCCAAGTACAGCACTTGGGCGCAGCCGACCTGGGTGTATCAAGGAACCGACCGCGTTCAGGCGTACCGGTTTGCCCAGTTGGTGCACTCTGCTAGAGCTATTCCCCGCTCACAGGAGCAATCCCTATTGGAACTGAGCAGGAACCGTCATGCAGGCTATGTCTACGTGACACCCGAAGTTGAAATAAAGGATGCGGGAGGCCACGTGACAAACCCGCTGTGGAACGAACTGTCTCCATATTGGTTCAATCGGATTTTACCCCCCGTTGCCCCGGTAGTCGGAGCCAATGGCACTCTGTTCGAGTAGGCCAGAAGGCGGCGCGGACTCATGAGCGGGGCCCTCCAGCGCGCTTGAGAGTTATCGGAACTGGTTCCGTTGAATGGCCTCAGCTTTCTGACAAAGAGACTTCGCCGAGAAGCGGTTTTAGCCGCTTCTCGGCTGTCTGCCAAATGGCCCCGCATAACCGTCAGGACCAGGGCGCCGCGCTCACGACGTTGCCTTTGGGCGACTCGGAGACTGACGGAATGCCCTGGCCGCGGCTTTGCCCTTCGCCATCGAGCACTTCGTGAACTGCCTGCGTGAGAGTCAGCGTCTGCCCTTTCGCCCAAGCCAGACCGAAGGTAATCGGGCCAGCCTCCGCGCGTGCCTTGGTAATGATGGAATCGACACGTCTGTGTTCTGGGGCGCTGAGCGGGTGTCCCCTGTCGTAGCGATAGGCATCGGCAGCAGCGAGCACACGGATGGCCTGTTCGAGGCGGTGCTGATGGACGTAAACGCTGGCCAGTGACTCGAGGAACCCTACTATATTGCCCTGTGCGCCGAGCTCGACTGCGGTGCCCAGCGCCTCGTGCAGCATTTTTTCTGCCGCTTCGTAGTCCCCGGTCTTTTCCGTTGAATCGGCGAGGTTTGTCAAGACAATTCCCAAGATTGCACGGTCCCCGAGTGGGCGTGCAAGATCGACGCTGGCGCGACTCAATTCAAGAGCTCGGGTGTGGTCGCCGGCATAAAAGGCTGAGAGCCCAAGGACAATGAGTGCAGCAACGCGGGCACGAGGGCTGGCATGCGGCGATGACAATGCTTCGGTGGCAAGTCGCTGCGCCGTAGGGTTGTCGTTCTGTTCCAGCGCTTGCAGCGCCAAGCACATGGTGGTCCAAGCGACGCCCTGGGCGTTGCCTGCAGCTTGGAAGGCGTGCAGGGCCAAGTGGTGAAGGTTGGTCGCCTCGTCGTTGCGGCCGCGTATCCAGCAGAGCGTGGCAGTTCCACTGAGAGCCGGGGCTCTTAGGGCCGGTGATGCATCCGGTGTAGCCGCGACTAGGCCGAGGGAAATCGCGCACGGTTCAGCCACGTCCTCCGTGAGTTCCCAATAGTGCCAGAGATGTCCGACCAGTCTCAAGGCCAAGCTCGTCGAGCCGTTAGGCCCGGTTGCCCACAGGAGCGCTCCGCGAAGATCCGGCGCGTCTGCGTGCAGTTGCTTGAAAGCATCGACCTGATTTTTGGTCCACAATTGTGGGCTGACGGTCTCAGCTAGGCCCAGATAGAACTCAGCGTGTCGGCGTGCAACGACTGCGTCGCCTAGCAAGGTCAGGCGATCGCGGGCGAACTCCCGTATCGCCTGCAACATTGACAGTCGGGTTCCTCCAGCTTCATCGGTGTAGCGACGTAACAGACTATGTCGCACGAGGCCGGTCAGCAGATCGTCGGCCGCGGCAGTATCCGGGGCCAATCCGCAGATAGTGCCCACCGCTGCCACAGTTGGATCGGCGGCGAAGACTCCCAGCTGATCGAAAAGGCGCCGCTCACTCTCACCAAGCAGTTGATAACTCCACCCAATCGTTGCCGTGAGGGTGCGCTGGCGATCTGGAAGATCGCGGAAAGCTGCGGGCAGGGCGGCGAGGCTAACCTCTAGGTCCTCTAGGAGAACGTTCTCTGTTCGCCGCCGCAACTGGGCTGCAGCCAGTTCAATAGCCAGCGGCAGTCCGTCCAGACGGCGACAAAGGCGAGTGATGATGGAAGCGTTGTTGTCATCGAGGGTCAATTGCGGGCGGACTGCTCGACCGCGGGCCAGGAAGAGTTTCACCGCTGGCACTTCCTGCAGCAAGTTCGGAGGGAGCGGCGGGTCGAGTGGCGGGATAGTCAGCGGGGCGAGCTCGTATTCATACTCTGCCCGCAATCCAAGGGGTCGTCGGCTTGTGGCCAGGACCCATAACTCCGGTGCGGCGGTAAGCAAATCCAATACAACCGGCCACGCTTCCTCCAGATGTTCAAAGTTATCCAAGACAAGCAACAGTCGGCGTGAGCGGAGGAATCGGCCCACAATCCTCAGCGGGTCGGAGCCGCCCCAGTTCTCCAGTCCGAGACCAGCCGCGATTGCGGCTGGCACTTGGTGGTTCTCTGTAAGTGGCGCGAGGTTGATCCAGCAAACGCCATCGGTCATCCTCGCCCCGATCCTGGCCGCGGAAGCCAAAGCCAATCGGGTCTTGCCGGTTCCGCCCGGACCGGTAACGGTGACCAGCCTGCAACCTTCGGTGACATACAAGGAACACAGTTTTTGGAGCTCAGTTTCCCGTCCAACTAGCGGCGTGAGTTCGGCAGGAAGATTCTCCATTCGTTTTCTGATCGGACGGTGGCCGTCTAAAGCTGGCGCTGCGAGAGACGGGTCCTGTCGCAGTACCGATCGCTCCAACTCTCGAAGGCGCGAGCCTGGATCGATACCCAGCTCCTCCATGAAGACCTTGCGAGCGTCCCGGCAAGCGGCCAGCGCGTCAGCCTGCCGATCGGAGCGGTACAAAGCGAGCACGAGCGAGGCCCATAATCGCTCCCGGTATGGTTGTCGCGCGATCAAAGACTGCAACTCACCGACCAAGGCGACGTGGCGGCCCATCGCGAGCTCGACGTCAACCAGGTTCTGGTAGATGTCCAATCGGGCCTCTTCCAGTGCATCCAGCTCCGGCCGAAAGACTTCGAGGTCAAATAGATCAGGAAAAGCCGGTCCTCGGAAGAGCTCTACAGCTTGGCGGAGGCAGGTCGCGCCGCCGATCAGATCTCCAGCCTGAACTGCCAGCTCACCGGCTGCGACCTGCTGCCGGAACAGCAGGAGATCAAGCTCTTCCTCGGTGACTGCCAGGACGTAACCTCCCGATTGGCTGGCCAGCCGCCGGGAGGGCACACCCTTTGGGCGATCAGGTTCGAGCATACGCCGCAAATTCGCGACGTAAACTTGCAGCTGTGGACCCGGTTTTGCGGGCGGGCTACCTGCCCAAACGGCGTCAATCAAGAAATCGGATGTTACGACGGAGTTGGCCCTCAGGGCTAGACATTCGAGCACTATTCGCTGCTGACCGGCGCCGACCGCAATCGGAGCGCCATCGACGATAACCTCCAAGGGACCTAGGGCTCGTACCAATAGCGCACCCATTCGCGACGCACCCCTCACCTGAGAGTCACTCACCGGCGTCGAACTGCCCCGCTCCCGCCAAGCCTGTCAATTGGGCATGCTTAACGCTCGCCTGAAACTCGCTGAGCCTTAATCCGGTTGCTTCATCCCCATGATGCCTTCCCGACGCTAGAGGGTCCAGTATTTTCCGGCATGTCTCCCGAGCGCGGTTTCCCCATGCGTCCGGTCGCCGGCCGCTCGGTTCTTGGCCGTTGAACGTTCAGGCTCCAATGAGTGCCCTGCGCGACTACGGCTTTTTGGTCTACTTGGCTGCGATTGCGTAGTAAAGAATCGTGCCATTCCAGCCTGTCTCGGCTGAAATGACATTCCTGCTCCACACGATCGGACGGTTGGTGTACCAGAGCGGCAATCCTGGGAGTTCCTCGAAGAGAACTTCCTGGGCGTTGTTGAACTTGGCGTTGGCCTCAGTCGTGTCCTTGGCTCCTAGGCCCTCTTGGAGCAAAAGATCAAACTTGGGATAGGAGAATTTCTCAAAATTGGCAGACGCCCCCGTCCTCCAGACCGGGCCGAGGAAGTTATACAGGGAAGGGTAGTCGCCCTGCCAGGCGGTCCGAGTGAGGCCTGGCAGGGACTGTGACTTCCGCCGGTCCAGAAGCTCGGCAAATTTTGCAAAAGACTGGACCTCTGCCGCGATGCCTAGATTGTTCTTGAATCCATTGGCCACCGCCTCGACCCACTCTCTATTACCGCCGTCGGTGTTTGAAGCAATTTGCAGAGGCAAGGAGCCATCGTACGGTTCGATTCTCTCGGCTTGTGCCCACAGATCGCGTGCCGCTGCTGGGTTATATGTCAACACGTCGTTTCCTGGGATCTTGTCGCTATATCCATCGAGAACTGGGGCGGTGAATTCTCTGGCCGGCGTGCACGTGCCGCTGAAGACCACCCTGCAGATTTCTTCGCGGTTGATGGCGTGCGATAAGGCCTGACGACGAAGATGGCCCGCCTCACCTTGGAAGTTCGGATTGTATGGGGGAACGATCAGCGTTGCATTTAGGGCAACTGGCTTCGCGGCATTGCGACCTTGGAAATCGCTCTTATACGACTTGAGGGCGTTGGCGGGCAAAACATCGCTAACGTCCAAATTGTTGGCCTGAAGGTCGGTGTAAGCGGGGCTGGGATCGGTGTAAAAGTTGAACGTCACGCCCCCGTTCTTGGCCTTCCGCGGTCCGTCGTATGCGTCGTTCCTTACGAGGGAGATGGATTGGTCATGAATCCACGAGCCCTTTTTCGCTAGCTTATAGGGACCGTTGCCAACAGGGTGCTCGCCGTAAGTTTTCGGGTCCTTCAATGCCTCTGAAGGCAAGGGATAGAACGCTGAATAGCCAAGGCGGAGCGACCAGTCAGCTTCCGGCTGGGTAAGCCTCACGAGAATGGTGAAGTCGTCTTTGAGAGCCAGCCCGGACATCGCCTGCGCAACGGGAGCCGGCGTTGTAACGGTCTTTCCATCAACACCGGCTGTCGTGTGTACTGCACTCACGGCGTCGAACCCCTCGATCGATTCGAAGAACGATCCGTTTACCTGTACATTCGTGCTCAGCGCCGCGAAGTTCCAAGTGTCGACAAATGTCTTGGCAGTGATTTCCTCACCATTGGTGAACTTGGCGCCTCTTTTGACCTTGATGGTCCAGTTCTGGGCATCCGCGGACTCAACGGATTCAGCGAGCGCGTTAACAGGCTTACCACTGGGGTCATAGCTGCGCAGACCCTCGAACAGCAGATCGACTATTCGGAGGCCATATTCCTCGTTGGTATTTGAGGGTATCAGCGGATTCTGTGGCTCGTTGCCATAGGCGGTGATGATCTTGTCGGCGCTGTTCTTGGCCTGGTCACTGTCGACAGTGGGAGCACTACCGTTGCAACCAGCTAGGGCGAGACCCGAGATGAGCACAATGCTAAGGGCTGTGAAAGTGGATCGAAATCGCATTTCAGCCTCCTCGGATTGGTGACGTCATCGTTGCCGTCTGCGCTTGCGTTCCTCTGTCAGTTGACGACTACCGTTGCCGTTGCCAGGCACTATCGGCAGGCATAGGGCCGGATCCGGCATTCACAGCACCCGTCTTAGCGGCGAACGCGCTCAAGTCCACCAAGCGACGACATGCAGACTATGTTTTTTGTGACAGTAAATCTCCCGACCAAAGAGTGGACCGAGAAGGACGCATACCGATTGGGATCATGTCACGGAATAACCTTTCCGCTTCGCTTGTCGATAGGAAAGATTGGCGCCAGAGACGAGCGAATGTCAAGGTGACGGCGAGACCTCATCTCGATACTGCTTGCAAAGAGGTGCCCGTCTGGGTGGCGAAAGGTGTCCGCATTAAAGCTTGCTAGTTCCGAACAGGGTCTGCGCTGGGTGGCGGATTTGATCCGTTTTGTGCCACCGAAGCGGATGAAGGGGGCCAACTGCTACCGAGTGCCACGTGAGATCCGTCTGCACTCAAGCCCATCCCCATCGTTCGGAATGCGCCTAAAAGCTGCATTCACGGACACCAAAGGTGCGGTTGCTTCCGCTTGCGACGAGTCGAGACAGCTGAGCCTCGTCTTGGTCCGGATCGCATATGTGGACGCCGCGGTGCGGCCCGTCTGGATCGTCTCTTCACATGTGCCCCAACTTGTTGTCGACAGGTACTCGAGGCGCGGTCAAAGCGAGCAGGCGGGATCCCGTAACCCGCACGATGGAGGCTCTTGGCGGTTAAGCACTGGGCCTTTCCGGGGCAGGCCCAATCTCTGCTCCAAACCTCGTCTGCAGTTTGCTGGTCCTGGGGGCTTGTATGGGAGTGTCAGTCAACACAATCCGGCCAAAGGTTTTGACCCCAGTTCATCGGGTCATCGTGAGCCCGTACGGGCAACCAAAGATTGGCTGCTACGCCTGCCGGGGAGTCAGCTTGAGACGGAAGCAGCATCATCACGCAGCAATGAGCCGTCACCGAGGCCATGTACCCTTCGACGGTCGAGGATGCGACGCCGGATGCGCTTTCGTGACGGGAGCCGTCGAGCGACCCACCCGATTGAATCCCAAATGTTCCTCTTCGTTTCATGGCTGGCATCTCCTCGAAACCGCTTAACCCGCGTGGCCACTTGTGCCCTGTGCATCAGGCTGGGGCGGGAATTCATCTTCTTGGCATAAGGGTCCCCTTATGGGCTTAAGCCACGCTTAAATCACCTTCATGGGCGCCTGGCAGTTGGCGTGGCGGTGGCAGGGAGCATGGTTGCGGAGACACTGCCTTCGAACACGTTCTGTTGAGGGTCGTAGCAAATCCTGTCTGACCGCATTCAGGACGCTGAGCCGGCGTCCGTCCGACACTCCATTTGGGACGCCTTCTGGTCTGCGTATGACTGATGATGCCGATGCCCAGTCGGGCGTGGCCGTACGGAGGAGTCGGGTGCACCTGGGAGCAACGGCGCCCGACACCCGTCGGCGAACGTTCAATCCTGATAGTGCCTTCGGGGTGCTGACCGGCTCAGCCAATTCGGTCGAGGACGCTGGGTCCGAGGAAGCTGCCGATCTCGCCGCCTTCACAGCGTTTAAGGATCTCTTAAGACCTCCGCGCGACCCTTGGGGCACCTCAACCGAGATATACAACCCGAAAGGAACAGACATGTTGGGAAAAAAGGGGACCTTATTGATCGCCGGCGGCGTGATTGCAGCAAGCCTCGGCGTATCTTCCCCACCCGCGCAGGCTGGACCGTGCATAACCTGCCCCGGCGCCCCCATCCCGATCTTTCGGCCGCTAGCCCCCAACATTGGCACAGCCTCCGATGGAGTACCCGGAGGCAGTATCACAGCGACCGCCAACTGGAGCCCTCCGAACAAGGATCCGTTGGTTTTGAGGGCGAATCCTAACGGCTATCGCGTGCGAGCCAATAGGGTACAGCTCGTACGTGATCCGGCCACGCACATCGCGCACTGGGTCGTTGTGAGCTCCACAACCTCTGCAGTGCTTCCGACCGATCCGCGAACCCTCATAACTCCGGTTCGGACCCTATCCATGACGCTCCCGCAAAGTGGTACCTACACATTCCAGGTCCAAGCAACAAGCGGGCTCGGCGATAGCCCCTATTCGGCACCCTCCAATAGGGTGCAAGGCCAGTGACCGGGACCTCACTGCCTTTCCCCTTCGATGCCCTCTCTTGTAAATGCGGGCGGAGGACGTGCAGCAGCAAAGCGCAAGTTGCCGGTCCTGACGTGGTCAACGGCCTCCGCCTTCTCCCAACCCATCTGTGGATTCGCCAAATCACAGCGAATTCATGCGAATCGAATTCGAGACATCAATGAAAATCAAATTAGCTCTCATAGCGGCCGCTGGTCTGAGCCTCCTGACAGGGGTCAGCCCAACGGCAGCCACGCCGCAAGGCGCCCAGTTGCACAACGCCCTGCCCGCGGAGACTGCAACGAACGTTGTGGCAGCGGCGCCTAAGGAGACCCTCTTAACCCGACTCCATCCTTCCAGTCTTCTTCAGTCCACAGGGAACCTCTACTGGACTGAAAATACGGCGAACGAATTCTCTTCAAATTATTCGAGTGTGTATCGAACCGCGAAGAGCGGTGGGCCATCGCGCCTGCTCTACCGAGAGGCGGGACTGCGCCACTTCGGCGTCCTGGCTTATGCCAAGGTGGGGGGTGTCTGGTATGGCTATGTCGCCGCTAAGGATGCAGGCTCACTCGGAAAAGCAAGAATCCAGCGGTTCCTCTTGGACGGAGGAGGTAGAGGTCGCACTGTCTTTCAGGGAAGTAACACGATCACAGGCATGGCCAGCGACGGTGCATCTCTGTACTTTGCCGATGGGGTGGGCGTTCATGCACTTTCCCTCGTGGGAAATGGTCGAATCCGGACGTTGGTTTCCGGGGCGAGCGTTGATCAATTAAGTCTGGCCGGAACAACGCTGTTCTACAGCACTGGCCGAACCATCAACTATGTTTCCCTGGTTACGGGAAAACGAACACCACTCGCAACAGCACCAACTCGCATCACTGCGCTCCATGCAACACGAAATCAATCCGGAGTCGCCTATGCGTACTGGGGAGAATACAGCGGCAGGGTGGCGCGGCAGGGCACCGTCGGAGGGATCACAACGTTCCGGGGGCCTCAAAGCGGCCGACGAGTCAGCAGTGTGTCGTTTGACGGTGCCCGAGTGCTCTGGTCGGACTGCTCCCTGAACGGACTGGATTGTGCGGTTCGGGCTCGAGGTAAGACCCAGACCACGATTTCCCTTGCACAAGGATTCGTATTCGCGGTGCAAGGGGATCTGACCCGAACTTTCTGGGCAGCGCCTGAAGGGCTCAAGTCCTACACGCGATGATGCGTCATCATTCCTCCGGCGGTCTTGTTCGGCTGCAGATGCCAAGAGACTCGCAGGCAGCAGCATTGGCCGCGAGTGCCTCTAGGTGGCATGAATCAGCCGGCGGCAGGCTGGTGGACACGGGCTGTAAACGGGCCGCCTAATCACCGGATTGCGGGATCCTTCGGAACATCTTTGGGTCCCGCATTCAGATTCCACTTTCCGCTGTCTTTCAACACGTATTACATGGACACTCGGATTTTTCTCAGGAGCTGGAAATGAAAAAACCGCTACGTAATCGCCCGCCTGCCCCTTGCGCAGTTGCTAGGGAACAGGTGGTAGCAAACCCGACACTCGCACGAAGCCCGGGTGTGCGCCGAACGACTACTGGGCTAACAACAATCGTGGCGCTGGTTGGATTCTTCCTCGTGGGCGCGACACCTGCCCAGGCGGCGACCGGAGTCGGCAAGTCAGGAAATACGCTGACCATCTCGGCTGCGCCAGGCGCCACTAACAAGATCACAATTTCGAGGTCTAACGACACCTTCACTATTCGAGACGGCGGCGACCCGATCAGTTCGGGGACCGGATGCGGCGGGTTCCCTCCGATTGTTCCTATCACCTGTTCAGCGGTGGGCATTACTCAGGTAGTAGTGAACGCTGGTGATCTGAATGACACGGTGACCAGCAACAGCTTCGGAGTCAGGACAACGATCCATGGTGGCTCCGGTAACGACACGCTAATGGCGGGCCCTGCCAGCGGCCCCGTCAATTTTTTCGGTGAGGATGGAGGTGACGTTCTGCTCGGAGGGCTAAATGCCGACGTATTCGATGGCGGCGCCGGTGCGGACACCATGATTGGCGGCGGCAGCAACGACCTTGTCGACTACAGCAAACGCGAAGAGCGTGTGTTGGTAAGCCTGGATAACGCCGCGAACGACGGACAAACATTTGAAGGCGACAACGTTGCACCCGACATCGAGAGCATCTCTGGAGGTAGCGGCAACGACATTCTCACTGGAAGTCAGCTCTCGAACACTATCGATGGCAACGGTGGCGACGACATCCTAAACGGGGGGAATGGCGATGACGTGCTTCGGGGCGGACCGGGCGCTGACCGTGTTGACGGCGGCAGTCAAAACGACCGTATGGAGGGTGGGGATGGCAACGATGTGCTGGTTGGAGGCACCTTGGCCAATACGCCGAGCCCTCTAGCCAGCGATACGGATGTACTCCTAGGAGGCCCAGGTACGGACACAGCCGACTATACAACCCGGACGGTGCCTGTTCGGGTTTCCATCGACGACCTGGCTAATGACGGCCAGATTGGCGGCGCTGCAATTGAGGCGGACAACGTTCGTGCTGACGTTGAAAACATCGATGGCGGGTCCGCCGCCGACGTTCTCACGGGGAATGACCGCACTAATCGAATCCGCGGATTCGCCGGGGCGGACAAAATCGATGGTCTGGGGTCGAATGACTCTCTAACTGGCGGTGCTGACAACGACACAATTACCGGTGGAGCCGGTACCGACGCCATGGCCGGCAACAATGGAGAAGACACCATACTTGCCGTGGACGGCGTAGCGGAGACGCTTCAGGGCGGAAACCAGTCGGACCGTTGCGTTGGGGATGCGGTCGATGCGAAGGCGTCCTGTGAAAGGTAGCCTAGGGCGCATCCCAGGCAAGCTCAGACAGTGCGACTCAAAACCGACCCATGACTCGATCCATATTTAGGACTCGTTGGAGGTCCGCCAGCAAACGTTGGCGGACCTTCAACCGTTCCCGGGGGCGAGGGCCTTCCCGCCCTGAAGATGGCGGCGGTGCAGTCTGAGGAGATCTGACCGGATTCAGATGGCATGTCCGTCCATGTGCCGGGGTTGCTTGACGCCCTTCGCCGCTTCCGCATATCCTGAACGAACGGTCGGTAAATAATCCCGGTACGAGTTCCAGTACGGACGTGAATGCATAGGAGCAACCATGGCAGCGCAGAACCTGCAGTCAGTGCCTGACCAGCCGGCAGCCCCCAACGAGCCAGCCGCGGAGGCAGAAGCACAGGCCCAGCTGGAGGCCGAGGGCCGGGCATACTTTGACCGCGTGATCTCCGAGGATTCCCGGATCGAGCCGCGCGACTGGATGCCCGCCGCCTACCGCAAGACCCTCCTGCGCCAGATCTCGCAGCACGCGCACTCGGAGATCATCGGCATGCAGCCGGAGGCCAACTGGATCTCCCGCGCCCCCAGCCTGAAGCGCAAGGCCATCCTCATGGCCAAGGTCCAGGACGAGGCCGGCCACGGGCTGTACCTCTACTCGGCCGCGGAAACGCTGGGCCAGTCAAGGGACCAGATGATGGACGACCTCATCGCGGGCAAGGCCCGCTACTCCTCGATCTTCAACTACCCGGCCCTCACCTGGGCGGACATGGGTGCCATCGGCTGGCTGGTGGACGGCGCCGCCATCTGCAACCAGGTGCCGCTGTGCCGCGCCTCCTACGGTCCCTACGGCCGGGCCATGGTGCGCATCTGCAAGGAAGAGTCCTTCCACCAGCGCCAGGGCTTCGAGATCCTGCTGGAGCTCTCCAACGGAACGCCCGCGCAGAAGCAGATGGCCCAGGACGCGGTGAACCGCTGGTACGCCCCGGCCCTGATGATGTTCGGCCCGCCGGACGACGATTCCCCCAACTCCAAACAGTCCATGGCCTGGAACATCAAGCGCTTCAGCAACGATGAGCTGCGCTCGCGGTTCGTCGGCATGATGGTGGAGCAGGTCAGGGTCCTGGGCCTCACCCTCCCGGACAGCGAGGTCCGCTTCAACGAGGACACCAGGAAGTGGGAGCACCGCCCGCTCGACTGGAACGAATTCAAGGAAGTCCTGGCCGGACGCGGCCCCTGCAACTCGCAGCGGCTTGAGCGCCGCCGGGAAGCGCACGACGACGGCGCCTGGGTCCGCGACGCAGCGGCCGCCTACGCAGCAAAACAGTCAACGAAGACGAAGGAATACGCAGCATGAGCCTCCATGTCGACACCCCAACCTCGCAAGCTCGGCCGGGGACCCCGGTCGCCATGGCTCCACACGGCAACCCGGAAGTACCGGCCAGCTCCGCCGGAGCAGTAGAAAGCTCGGCCGCCAAGGTCCCTGTCGCTTCAACCGCCGAGGCAGCAACTCCGCACCGCAGCGTCTGGCCCCTCTGGGAGGTCTTCGTCCGGTCCAGCCGCGGCCTGAGCCACGTGCACGCCGGCAGCCTGCACGCGCCGGACGCCGCCATGGCCCTGCGCAACGCCCGCGACCTCTACACCCGCCGCAACGAGGGCGTCTCCATCTGGGTGGTCCCGGCCGACGCCATCGCCGCCAGCGACCCGGACGCCAAGGGCTCGTTCTTCGAATCTCCCCAGGGCAAGGACTACCGGCACGCCACGTACTACACCAAGAGCGAAGGCGTGAAGCACCTGTGAGCACAGAACAAACGACAGCAGGCCACGGCGACATCTCCGTCGGCGTCGCCGGAGCAGGCGCCAGCGGCGACGGTTCCGCCAGTGCCACCCGCATCACGCCGGGCAACGCGCTCCGCCCGGAGGACATCGCGCTCGAGGTCCGCACCGGCCTGGCCAAGCCCACGGAAGACGTGGCCGAGTACGCCCTGCGCCTGGGTGACGACGCCCTGATCCTCGCCCAGCGCCTGGGCCACTGGATCTCCCGCGCCCCCGAGCTGGAGGAGGACGTGGCCCTGGGCAACATCGCCCTGGACCAGCTGGGCCACGCCCGCTCCTTCCTCAGCTACGCCGCCGGCCTGGACGAGAAGACCGAGGACGACCTCGCCTACTTCCGCCGCGAGCACGAGTTCCGCTCCGCGCACCTGTTCGAGCAGCCCAACGGGGACTTCGCCGTCACCATCGCCCGGCAGTTCGTGGTGAGCTACTACCAGTTCGAGCTGTACCGCCGGCTGACCGAATCCACGGACGCCACGCTGGCCGCCATCGCCGCCAAGGCCGTAAAGGAAGTGGACTACCACCGCGACCACAGCGCCCAGTGGATCCTCCGCCTGGCGCAGGGCACCGAGGTGTCCCGCCAGAAGATGATCGCCGGCCTGAAACTGATCTGGCCCTACGTCGGCGAGCTCTTCGCGGATGACGAGCTGACCACCCGCCTCAGTGAAGCCGGTGCCGCCGTCGAGCCTTCCAGCCTGAAGGCGGACTTTGACCGCCTCACCGGCGAGGTCTTTAGGGAAGCCGAGTTGGACATCCCCGACGTCCCGTTCGCGCCGGGCGGCGGCCGCCGGGGAAAGCACTCCGAACACCTGGGCTACATCCTCGCCGAGATGCAGGTGCTGGCCCGGGAGCATCCCGGAGCAAGCTGGTGACTGCCGTGTACGTATCGGACTTCGAGACCAAGGCCGGGGCCGCCAGGGAACAGAATGCCCGGCAGAAGGCGTGGGACATCGCCGCCACCGTGTGCGATCCGGAGATCCCGGTGCTCAGCATCGAGGACCTGGGCATCCTGCGGAACGTGGACGTGTTCGACGACGGCGGGCTGGTGCCCGCTGTCCAGGTCACCATCACGCCCACGTACTCGGGCTGCCCGGCGATGGACGCCATCCGCGACGACCTCAGGGCCGCCTTCCGCAAAGAGGGCTACCCCAGCGTGCACGTGGAGCTGGTGCTCGCCCCGGCGTGGACCACGGACTGGATGACCGAGGCCGGCAAGGCCAAGCTGCGGGAGTACGGCATCGCGCCGCCCTCAGGCATGTCCAAAGCCGGTGGCCACTCCGGCCCCATCAGGCTCAGCCTGGCCGTGAAGTGCCCGCAGTGCTCGTCGCTGAACACCAAGGAACTCACCCGCTTCGGTTCCACCTCCTGCAAGGCCCTGTACGTGTGCCAGGACTGCAGGGAACCGTTCGACTACTTCAAAGTCCTGTAAGGAATTTCCCATGCCTGTTGTCCGCCAGACTGCCGCCGAATCGGCGCAGGCCACCGGCCGCCGTCGTCCGTCCTTCCATTCGCTCACCGTCGCGGAGGTGCGCCGGCTCACCGAGGACGCCATCGAGGTGACCTTCGCGGTGCCGGCCGGGCTCGCCGGGCAGTTCGACTACCTGCCGGGCCAGTACGTGGCCCTGCGCACCACGCTGCCGGATGAGGCCGGCGAGCCGAAGGAGATCCGCCGCAGCTACTCCATCTGCGCCGAGCCGCGCAGCTTCGCGGACGGCAGCAGCGAGATCCGGGTGGCCATCAAGAAGGACCTGGGCGGGCTGTTCTCCACCTGGGCCAACGCCGAGCTCAAAGCGGGAGACGCCCTGGACGTGATGAGCCCCATGGGCGCGTTCGTCTCCAAGCACGGCCGGGACGGGCAGGCCGTGGAGCAGAACGTCATGAACTCCATGAACCATCCCGAGGAGCTGGCGGGGGAGGCCGGGAACTTCGTGGCCATCGCCGCGGGCTCGGGCATCACCCCGGTGATCGCGATCGCGCGGACGCTGCTGGCCGCCAGCCCGGACACCCGGTTCGACCTGATCTACGCCAACAAGGCCGCCATGGACGTGATGTTCCTCGAGGAGCTCGCGGACCTGAAGGACAAGTACCCGCAGCGCCTGGCGCTGCACCACGTCCTGTCCCGCGAGCAGCGGATCGCGCCGCTGCTGAGCGGCAGGATCGACGCCGAGAAGCTGCGGGCGCTGCTGGGCACCGCCATCCACGCGGACGACGTGGACGAATGGTTCCTGTGCGGGCCGTTCGAGCTGGTGCAGCTGTGCCGGGACACCCTGGCCGAGCGCGGCGTGAAGCCGGAGCACGTCCGGTTCGAGCTGTTCACCTCCGGCAAGCCGGACCGGCCCGAGGGCAACGCCGGCCGCCCCGTCATTGAGGACGAGTCCAAGGAGACGTACAAGATTACGTTCAAGCTGGACGGCCTGCAGGGCGACGTGGCCAGCCCCACGCACGCCCGCGAGTCCATCCTCAACGCCGCGCTGCGGGTCCGCCCGGACGTGCCGTTCGCGTGCGCCGGGGGAGTGTGCGGCACCTGCCGCGCCAAGGTGGTCACCGGCACCGTGACCATGGACGAGAACTACGCACTGGAGCAGGATGAGCTGGACAAGGGCTACGTCCTGACCTGCCAGTCCCACCCCACCAGCAAGGAAGTCACCGTCGACTTCGACGTGTAGGCCTGTCCGAACATCCGGTCTCAACTGTAGGAGCCCCCATGATCTCCCTCTCCATCGCCGGCGGCGTCGCCGAAATCGTCCTCAACGCCCCGCACAAGCTGAACTCGCTGGACGAACAGGCCCTGGCGGATCTGTCCCAGGCGTACGACGACGCCGCTGCCGCCGCCTCGCGCGGTGAGGTGCGGGCGCTGCTGCTCAGGGGAGAGGGGCGCGCCTTCTGCGCGGGCCGGGACATTGCCGGCGTGACGCCGGAGAACGACGACGCCGAGGCGTACCTGGGCGGGCTGGTCCAGCCGCTGCTGCAGAAGATGAGCGCCTTCCCGGCGCCGACCTTCGCGGCGGCACAGGGCGCCTGCCTGGGTGTGGGGCTGGGGCTGCTGCTGGCCACGGACGTGGTGTACGTGGCGGAGAACGCGAAGTTCGGCTCACCGTTCGCCAAGCTTGGCGCAACGCTCGACTCGGGCGGCCACTGGTACTTCACTGAGCGCCTGGGCATGCATCGCACGCTGGACCTGATCTACACGGCCGAGCTGATCTCTGGTGCGGAGGCGGTGGCGCAGGGGATGTTCAGCCGGGCTTTGCCGGCGGACGAGTTGCTGGACTCCACGCGCTCGATCGTAGCGAAGGTGGCCACCGGCGCAACAGGCGCGTTCAAGGCGAGTAAGGAACTCGTGGCGCATATCCGCGACCAGCGCCTGGGGCTTTGGGCGTCGATGCAGGAAGAGAACACCGAGCAGGCCCGCCTCTGCAAGACGGAAGACTACGCTGAAGGCTTCAAGGCCTTTCAGGAAAAGCGCGAGCCTCAGTTCAAAGGCTAGCGAATCTTCGGGGGCCGGGCAGGCTTAGGCGGGAGCACCGGCTGGGCCCGGTGAATCCACTGCTCCGCAATACCCAGCACCCAAACCCCGAGTATTGCCCCGGAAGTGTTGGCCACGATATCCATGGCGCTGGGAAACCGGTCGTGCAGGAACAGCTTCTGTCCCAGCTCGATGCAGCACGAAGCCAGGAAAGCGCTCAGCACGATCCGTCCGCGGTGGAACGCGGGGAAGGCTAGAGCTGCGAGGATGCCAATCGGTGTGAACATCAGGATGTTGGACGCGAATTCCACGAAGCTGTAGTTGATCAGTTCGGGAAGTCCCGAGTGGTGAAGGGCAAACAGCACCGCCTGCAGCCGCCCGGCCACAGGACGGTCAACCGGGGTCGGCCAGAACGCCACAAGTGTGAGTGCCGCCAAGTACAGAGCCAGCAGGGCGCGCGCAGATCCCACGACGTCGGCCCGGCTCCATTTCCCCATACGAAAACGCTACGGGAGTCTCCCCGTGAGCCGAAATCTAGGGACTGCAGTTTCATTTTCTGCAAGTCAATTTGTAAGGTTCGATCATGACATTGGGGAAATCAGTACGTAAAGCAGTCATTCCAGCCGCCGGTTTGGGCACGCGCTTCCTGCCTGCCACCAAGGCGATGCCGAAGGAAATGCTGCCGGTAGTAGATGCGCCGGCCATCCAGTACGTCGTGGAGGAGGCAATTAACGCGGGCCTGAACGACGTTCTGATGATCACGGGCCGCAACAAGCGGGCGCTGGAGGATCACTTTGACCGGGCGCCGGCTCTGGAGAGCACGCTTGAGCTGAAGGGCGATCAGGCGCGTCTCGAGGCGGTCCAGCACGCTTCGGGTCTCGGTCCAATCCACTACGTTCGGCAGGGCGAGCCCAAGGGCCTCGGCCACGCGGTCCTGTGCGGCCGCCAGCACGTCGGTGACGAGCCTTTTGCGGTGCTTCTGGGCGATGACCTCATCGACGAACGGGACGAGCTCCTGACCACCATGATCGACGTTCAGGCAAAGACCGGGGGATCGGTGGTGGCCCTGATTGAGGTGGAGCCGTCCCAGATCAGCGCCTACGGCTGTGCAGACATCTCGGCGGTTGACGGCGAGGGCTATGTCCGGGTGAACAGCCTAGTGGAGAAGCCTCCGATCGATGAGGCACCCTCCAATCTGGCCGTCATCGGCCGGTACGTGCTGCATCCGGCGGTATTTGATGTTCTTGAGAACACCGAGCCCGGACGAGGCGGCGAGATCCAGCTGACGGACGCCCTGCAGACGCTTGCCGCTGGCGAGGGGGAGGGTGCCGGCGTATACGGCGTCGTCTTCCGCGGACGTCGCTACGACACGGGCGACAAGCTGAGCTACCTAAAGGCTGTCATCACACTTGCTTCCGAGCGTCCCGAATTTGGCGAGGACCTGAAAGCCTGGATGAAGAACTTCAACACGTAGAACGCCAACGCAGCCAAAAACAAAGGAAGCCCCCACAGCGGTCGGGGCTTCCTTTGTTTGTTGCTGACCACAGTCTCATGACAAGGAAGGGGCCCGTTCCGAAAACCGGAACGGGCCCCTTCCTGAAGCGCGAAACTAAGTGCTTAGGCTGATGCCTCAGCGTTGGCGCGGCGACGAACGACGACCACCGAAGCGGCGCCGGCGACCAGCGCGCCGCCACCAACCAGCGACCAGAGAACCAGGCTGGAGTCAGCACCGGTGTTGGCCAGGCCTGCAGCTGTGTTGCCGCCGGTGTTGGAGAGCCCAGTGCCCGTGCCGGTACCTGTGCCAGCAGCCGCGGCTACAGTAACGCTCTGGGATACGGACTTGCCAGAGGTGTTGCCTACAGCCGTCAGCGTGTAAGTACCCGCTTCGCTGAGGCTGAGCGGGAGCGCAAAGGATCCGTCAGCAGCAGCAGTCGTCGTGAGGGTCTGCGGAGCAGCCAGGACGTTGATCTTGGACGGGACCGACATTGCGGCGCCGCCGGAGAAGCCGCCACCGAGTGCCTGCGGGGCAACGGTCAGCGTAATGGTGATAGTGATGGTTTCGCCCGCCAGGAAGCCGGTTCCGGAGAAGGTGAACGTCTGGCCCGGAGTGACGGTGCCGTCCGATACGGTGCCGCCTCCTCCCGGTGCCGGGTAGTTGGCGGCCATGGCCGGCACGGCGCCGGTCAGTGCAATGGTTCCTGCAAGCGCGAGCGCAGCAATAGACTTCTTCAATTTGTCCCCCCTGAGACCTTTTAACACACGGATGTCACATTATTGTGGAGATTCCCCATCCCCATGTGACCGTGGGGTGAATCTCATTGTCCTGCCCAAAGAAGATTAGCACTCTGGGTCGAGTGATTCCAAAGTCAATCAAGACACTTTACATACTGTTAATGAGCTGGCTACGCAGCCGGAGGGCAATCCGCCGGAATCGTGTCCAAAACCACGTCTTTCAGTGACTGAACTGTTGGCGTTACGGAGAGTTTTGGTTCCGAGTGCTGCACTATCTTGCCGAACGTGAAGTCAACGGTGCTACTCTCACCCGGGGCGAGGCGGACCGTAACGCTACCGACCGGTCGGCCGGCGTGCCGATGTGCGGCAAACCCAGTCTTTTTGTCGGCAACAAACGCTGTCTCAACGTTCGACTGAACAGGGCCATATGCGATGACGTTTGTCTGAACACTGCCTGCTGGGACGCCGAAGGAACCACCTCCCGTTACGTACTCTGGTAGAGACGTTGCCGCATCCTTCGGCGCCGTGTTAGTGCTTGTGATGCGCACCTTGACCTCGGAGTAACCGTCAGCAGGGCACTGCTCGATGAGCTGCACCGTTCTCTTCACGTAGTAGTCCATCTTGGCGCCGGTGCCGTCGTTGAAGTAGACGCCGAACTGGGCAGGCGAAATGCCGGTGCCGGTAATGGAGCCGCCTAGCGGATACTCGGAGATAATGGCCTCCTCCTCGCTGGTGGAGGACCACAGTAGAACTCGCCTCTCAGATGCTCCACGAGTAAGCCCCTCAATGAGCTTCTTGGTATCCCCAGTTCCCGTTGAAAGCTTTGTAAACACTTCCTGGGCAACACCGGCGAAGTACACGTCTTGCAGTTCGGGCTCAGAGATTTTCGAGTAGACATCTGAAAGTAAAGTTGGAACCACGTTCTTCGACGTGAGCTCCGTGGGCAGAACGCTCTGACTGATCTGTTGAAGATGCGGATCGTTGAGGCGAACAGCGCCAGTGGACTCAAGGATGTAACTGAGCGCGACAGGGTCGATCGAAAGAACGCCGTCTAGCTGCTCGCCGGTCTCAGCTTTCCACATGGCTTGGGCTGTCTGCGCCGCTGTCGGAAAGTCCGGAGTGAGATTAACGTCCTGCATAAATTTGCCGAGACGCCTAGAGAAGATGTTGCTCTGCTCCGGGTCCACCTTTACAACGGGATCAAACGCACCCATGGCGCTTGCGCTGGTTTGCGAATCTAGCGAGAGCTTCCCTTTATCGACATTCAGAACAGCCAGCGCGCCAGGAATCCCGCCCGTGGCGCGCGACTCAGCGTTGTTCTGGATTAGCAGGAGGTAACGGCGCGAAGATTTATCGCCCATCATCGCAGGCAGGACGTTGGCTGCGTCTGCCGCGGAGTCTAAATCATCTCGCAACGAACTGAGCTGTTCTCGGGCGTGGATGAGCGGGCTTGATATTTGCGGTATCAAGGTGTCCGCGTTGATGCCATTCAGCCGGTCTGAGGATTGCCTCACAGCCCGGGCTGCGGAAGCTAGCTTTGGCTGCGCTGCAGCTAGCGGTTCGAGGTCCAGTCCCTGCCCTGTCGTCAGCAGGGACTTCCAGTCAAGTGTCTTGAAGATGCCTACCAGCGGGGCGGCGCCCAGTCGGGCGACGTCGTCAGCGGATGTTGCGACTTCACTGGTCGCTTGGAAGTTAGCTCCGAACCAGGGCATCGCGCCGGCCATCGTCCAGACTGGGTCGGAGGCCGCCTCCCGAGCTCTTGAGGTATGTTCCTGAAGTTGCGTTACAGTAGTTCCCGCCGCCCTTGCGTCCTCCCGGAGAACGTCGTTCCTGAGCTTAGGAACCAATTGGTTAGCGGCGTTCAAGTCAGTACTGATGGCATTCGCCTTGACTCCAAGCCACGCGGCGCCCGCTAATGCGATAACCACGACACCGGCCAAACATATGCCCGCGAGCACAAGGCGACGGGACCGAGACCTAGACGGAGCTGTCCTAACACCTGAACTTGGCCCCGAACTTGCGTCCTGCGACTCTGCCACCTCTACGACCGCCCAAGTCCGCGGTACGTCCAACCGGCCGCACGCCATTTCTCTGGGTCTAGGACGTTCCGTCCATCGAGTATGCGCGGCGAGTCTACGCGGTTGAGTAGAGCATAAGGATCGAGGCTTCGATATTGCTCCCATTCAGTCAGAAGAAGCAAAGCGTCAGCCCTTGCAATTGCATGGTTCACGTCCGGCTCGAACTGTAGCTCGGGGAACCGTTTGGCAGCGTTCTCCAGCGCTTTCGGATCGGTCACGGAAACCACCGCCCCCTGGAGCTGAAGCTGGGCTGCGATGCTCAGTGCTGGCGAATCCCGGACATCATCGCTTTCGGGCTTGAAAGCCGCTCCCAAGACGGTAATCCGCTTGCCGAGCAGCGTACCGTCACATAGCTCGCGCGTAAGCTCTACAACTCTTGTCCTTCGGCGCATGTTGATGGCATCAACCTCGCGCAGGAACGTTAGTGCCTGGTCTGCACCCAGTTCTCCCGCACGAGCCATAAAGGCTCGGATGTCCTTGGGGAGGCACCCACCTCCGAAACCGATCCCAGCGTGAAGGAACTTCCTGCCGATACGGTCGTCCATGCCGATTGCGTCGGCCAGCCGTGTGACGTCAGCCCCGGAGGCCTCGCAAACTTCGGCCATTGCATTAATAAAGGAGATCTTAGTTGCCAGGAAGGAGTTCGCTGCGGCCTTGACGAGTTCCGCAGTCGGGTGGTCCGTGACAAGACGCGGAGTGCCTGCTCCCAATGGTGCTGCATACACATCATCCAGCACGGCGACGGCGGGATGGTCTTCGGACCCATCGGGAACACCATAGACGAATCGGTCGGGCTCAAGCGTGTCCGCAACGGCGTGGCCTTCGCGGAGAAACTCTGGATTCCAAACCACGTCGGCAGTGGGTTGCTGGCCCTTGACAAGCTCGGCTAGGCGTGCCGCCGTTCCCACTGGCACTGTGGACTTGCCAACTACCAGGTCTCCCGGTGACAGATGGGGCAAAAGAGCGTTGGTGGCTGCGTCAACAAAAGCCATGTTAGCTCCGTTTTCACCCTTTTTCTGAGGCGTTCCCACACAGATGAAGTGGACCTCACTAGCAGCCGCAGCCGACATATCGGTTGTAAAAGACAGCCGGCCGGTCTCCTGGACTTCTCGAAGAAGCTCGTCCAACCCTGGTTCATAAAAAGGAGCTCGGGCTGCCGAGAGCTCGAGGATCTTTCGTTCGTCCACGTCGATGCCCACTACCTCGTGTCCGAGCTTCGCCATACAGGCAGCATGCACAGCGCCGAGGTACCCGCAACCAATTACAGAAATGCGCATAGTGAAATTTCCTTCCCCAGGAGGGTCATTGTCCGCGCGGGGACGTGTTAATAGGCGCCGGTGCTGTGAAACACAGCGCGGACGGTTCGCAAGATGATGATCAGGTCTCCGGCCAATGACCAGTTCTCCACGTAGTACAGATCAAGACGAACAGAATCCTGCCAAGAAAGATTTGACCGGCCGCTGACCTGCCAGAGGCCTGTCAGCCCAGGCTTTACAAGCAAGCGACGGCGTACATCTTGCTCGTATGCTTCGACCTCACTGGGCAGGGGTGGGCGCGGTCCGACGAGGCTCATGGAACCCGCTAGTACGTTGAACAGCTGAGGAAGCTCGTCGAGGCTGTATTTACGCAGGAAACGACCCACCCGGGTAATTCTGGGATCGTCCTTCATCTTGAAGAGGACGCCGCTGCCCTCGTTGCGATGCGCTAGTTCGGCTAGTCGATCTTCTGCGTTAGCCACCATCGAACGGAATTTGAGCATGCTGAAGTGCGTCCCCTCTATTCCCACACGCACTTGCTTAAAAAGGACCGGCCCACGCGATTCGGTTCTTACCAAGACGGCGACGATCACCATGATGGGCGCTGCAAGAATAACCAATGCTGCCGAGATGATGACGTCGAAAAGACGCTTTGCAACCCGCTGCCCACCTTCGAGAGTGGGAGTCGTAACGTGAATCAGAGGGAGTCCAGCGACCTGCTGTGTATGGATTCGCGGTCCAGCGATATCGGTCAGTGCGGGCGCCATAATAAGTCCCACATTGCGGGACGCTAACTCCCAGCCCAAGTGTCTCAGTGTTTGAGGATGCAGCTGGACACCGGCGGAAACGGCTACTGCGTCGGCACCACAGGACTCGATAGCCTCAATGATTGAACGCGCGTCGGGCCGACAGCCTAGGACAGGTAAGCCAGAATCCACCTCCACGGGCTGACCGACCTGAGCCCCTGGCATGTAGGCAGCGATGGGGAGGTATCCTGCGTGCTTGGCTCTGTGGAGCGAAGCAGCAAGATGTGAGACCGCACTGGGTCCCCCCACGAGAAGCAGCCGGGACATGCTATTACCACGCTGCCGATTAATGTTGAGGTGCTGCCGGATGAGCCAGCGACCCATCAGCAGCCCGAGCAGTCCCACGGGAAGCGCAACGCCCACGTACCCCCTGGCCGTGTCGACTCGGAGGACGTAGGAGACAATGGCGACGAGCCCGAACAGCCAGAGTGATGCAGCCGCGACTCGCTTATATTCGTCGGGACCGGCGCCCAGGACGCGGCTTTGCCGGCTGTTCCAGGCTCCGAGCATCAGCCACCATACGGTGGCAAGTGCTACAGAAAGCCAGGCGTAGGTGAACTCCTGGCCCGCTACCACGAAATCCGGCTCGAAGCCGAAGCGAATAATGAACGCTCCGACGACTGCCCAAATCACCACGAATGCATCGACGACACCCAACAGACGGGAAGATCGTTTACGCCAATCAGTGCCCGCAGGCATCAAAATTTCCCCCACTTCAAAGCAAATTCACAAAACTGTGGCGTTACGGACAACCTCAACTACGTCCGAATGGACGTGAGGTTATCCCGATACCATTCGACCGTTTTGCGAATTCCTTCTTGGAGTCCGATGGAATGTGACCATCCCGAACGGGTTAGCTTAGAAACGTCCAGCAGCTTGCGGGGTGTACCGTCGGGCTTTGAGGTGTCCCATTCGATTACGCCCTTAAAACCGACAGCGTCTGCGACCTCAGATGCCAGTTCCATAATCGTGACATCAGTTCCGGTGCCCACATTGACCTGCGACGGCCCATCGTAGTGCTCCAGCAAGTGAAGGCAGGCGGCGGCCATGTCATCGACATGAAGGAACTCTCGCCTCGGAGAGCCCGTTCCCCAGTTTGTGACCGTTTCCGCGCCGGACCTAGCGGCCTCGTCATATCTCCGGATCAGAGCAGGAAGGACGTGTGAGCCGGCAGCGGAGAAGTTATCACCGGGACCGTAAAGGTTTGTCGGCATCGCCGAGATCCAAGGAAGCCCATACTGCCGGCGAATAGCCTGTACCTGCATGATTCCGGCGATTTTCGCTATCGCATAGGCGTCATTAGTCGGCTCAAGGTGTCCGGTGAGTAGTGAGTCCTCGCGGATGGGTTGTTCCGCAAATTTCGGATAGATACACGAGGAGCCAAGGAAGAGCAGGCGCTCCACGCCATGTTCTCGTGCGGCGTCGAGCACGTTCACCTGGATACGGAGGTTATCGCTCAGGAAATCTACCGGGAAGGTGTTGTTGGCGAGGATGCCACCCACCTTGGCGGCAGCTAGCACGACGTATCGCGGTTTGTTCTCTGAAAAGAATGCGAAAACTTCGTCTCGGTTCTTCAGATCGAGTTCCGCCGACGTGCGTCCTACGACATTCGTGAATCCTTCATTTTGAAGGTTTCTCCAGATTGCTGAGCCGACCAAGCCCCGGTGACCAGCAACGTAGAACGTAGCTGAACGCTCAAGGGGCGTGGGCAAGAACTTTACGTCTTCAGCCATCAGCTCTTCCAGCTATCCAGACGGACCGTGTCGATCCAGTGGTTTCCGGCATGCGTCAGGGCCTCAATGTCTGCGTCCACCATGATGCGCGCTAGCTCCGGCGTATGAACTGAGGCCTTCCAACCCAACTTTTCCTGCGCCTTGGACGCATCACCCACGAGTGCGTCTACTTCAGTCGGCCGTAGATAGCGCTCGTCGAATCGGACGTGGTTTTCCCAGTTCAATCCGGCGTGCTCAAAAGAAATCTGCAGGAAGTCACGCACGGTATAGTTTCCGCCCGTTGCTAGGACGAAATCCTCCGGCTCGTCGGCTTGGAGCATCCGCCACATGCCCTCAACGTACTCCGCAGCGTAGCCCCAGTCGCGCACCGCATCCAGGTTCCCCATGTAAAGCAGATCCTGCTTACCGGCCTTGATGGCGGCGACGGCTCTGGTGATCTTGCGTGTTACGAACGTTTCGCCGCGTCGTGGGGATTCATGGTTGAAGAGGATCCCGTTAACTGCGAACATGCCATAGGCCTCACGGTAATTCTTCGTGATCCAGTAGCTGTAAACCTTTGCAGCACCGTATGGAGACCTGGGATAAAACGGGGTCTCTTCGTTCTGCGGGGGTGGCGTAGCCCCGAACATTTCCGACGATGATGCTTGATAGAACTTCGTCTCGATGCCAGACATTCGTACTGCTTCAAGGAGACGGATCGTACCCACGCCCGTTGTGTCGCCAGTGTGTTCCGGTTCATCGAATGAGACTCGGACGTGAGACTGAGCAGCTAGGTTGTAGACCTCGTTAGGCTTGATCTCAGCCAGCAGGGTTACGAGTCGCGCGCCGTCGCTAAGATCCCCGTAGTGGAGAAAAAGCTTAGCCTTCGGGTCGTGCGGGTCAACGTAAAGGTGGTCGACCCTCGCGGTGTTGAACGTCGACGCTCGTCGGATCAGGCCATGAACCTCATACCCCTTTTTGAGTAGAAGTTCGGCTAGGTAGGACCCATCTTGCCCCGTTATGCCGGTAATCAGTGCGCGCTTCGTCAAGATGCCCCCATGATGCGATAAGAGTAAGTTACGAGCGGCCGGTCATGTTGCCTCGACGCTCGTGCCGCGGAGTACGACAGAGACGATTATATGCGTCTGTGCGAGCATGCCGGTCGGGCGCACGTTTGGAGGGGTTCTTTTACCCTTTGTGAAGCCAGGCCAGGGGAAAAGATGTGGACCCAGCGTCCTAGCTGGGCCCGGTAGCGCCCGAGTCTAGAACCAGCGGAATGATCACAGATTCCACGCCGGTGTGCCCTCTGCACGTGCAACTGGGGAAGGGCAATCAGGCCAAGCCCTTCGGGTAGAATCCTCCCTTGGGGGCAGGCGCTTTGCTGCTGGGCCGGTTAGGTAAACGACACAACAACGAAGGCGCAGGAAGCAATCGTGGCAATTAAACAGCGGAACATCGCGACCGGGGCTCTCTGGACTTACGGGTTCAGCGGTCTCATGCTCTTGATACAAGTTGCGTATACATTTTGCGCAGCCCGCCTACTGACACCTGCTGATTTCGGACCGTATGCGATAGCAGTATCAGCAGCACAGGTCGCTAGTTACTTTGTCGGTTCGGGTGTCATTCAGGCCGTCCTGCAGGCGCGCGAAGACACTCGAGAATCCCGGACTGCGGCATCGACCCTGGTAATCGGCGCAGGGACAATAGTTGCAGTACTGCTGAGTTGCCTGGGAATCGTGTTTCTTGGGATGCCAGCGCAATCCGAAACTGGCGCGATGATACTTCTGCTGGCGTGGATGCCGCTATTGACCGGGCTATCCGGAATTGCAACAGCGTCGATGCGTAGGTCAGGCAACTTTCGACTTCCATCTGCAACTGAAGCGATCGGTTTATTTTGTGGTTTGGCACTCTCCCTCTCCTGCATAGTTGGCGGAGTAGGCGCTGTGAGTCTAGCCATTGGATCAATCGCCACCCCGGTACTTACCGCCGCTACGGCTTGGACGTCACTGCGTGAATTTCCGGTGTTTCGCCTCGCTATGCTCCGAGGGAATACCCACCTGAGGGTTGCGGGACACATTGCTGGCCAGAACCTTGTTCACTATATCCAGTACACGCTTCCCCTGTGGAGTCTTGGCGCTGTCAGTTCCGCTGCAGACGTTGGGTTCTATTCAAGGGCGCAAGGTGTCGCGACGATTCCCTTGAATCAACTCTCGCAAGCTTTCACGCGCGTCATCTATCCACATCTTGCGGATGCTCGTCATACGGGTACTGCAGTTGGTTCCGCGATTGCCAAGTCCATGACAATCGCCATCGCTATCTCCGCAGTTGTGTTTGGGACGATTTGCGGGGTGGCTGAACCGCTCACGCTGTCCTTCCTAGGTGCGCAATGGACGCCCGCAATCCCTTTGACCGCATTGTGGTCTGTTTTTGCCGCGATCAATTTATGCTATGTCGCGGCCGGCTCAGCGCTCGAGTCGCAAGCTGAATTCTCCCATATATGGCGGATTCAAATGCTGGCAATAGCCTCCATGCTGCTAGCGCTCCTACTCGTATTCGCATTTGGCATGAATCCCCTTCGCGTATTAATTGCGGCGGTCAGCGTTCAAGTTGTGGCTCATGCGGCTCAGCTTGTCAGCCTAACCAAGTTGGCGATGATCTCGTGGCGATCCTTGTACGGCTCGTACATTTATGGAACAGTCTTATTTATAGTCGTTAGCGGCATCGGACTACTTTCAAGCCAGCAGTCGCGCTCGTTCGAGTCACCATTTATGTCCTTGACAATCGGCGGCTGTCTATCCGCTCTCGCGGCCATCGCATTCATCTTTGCTACATATTGGACCGAGCCCTCAAGATGTATCCGAGGCATTTATAGAATGCTGAGGCCTATGAAAGTGACGGAAAACCAGTAACATGAAGAGGTATTCAATAGCGGTGCCCGTTGGCGGTCTTCGGGGTGCTGGACTCGGAAACCAGGCGATCCCGATGGCGAAGGCCTGGTTGGCGGCCCATGCCTTAGGCCACACATATGTAGAAATGCCGTGGGCGCTCAATCCGAGAGGTTATAGAAGCGAGCTCGGCGCCCCTCGCACCGACTGGATTAGCTACACAGCTTTGGCACGGTTCTCTCGCCCCGTTCGGGTGAGCCAGCAGGCGTACGTTGAGTCCGGCATCGTTGACTACGGGGAATTCATCCGTGACTTCGTTAGCGATGATGGTATCGCTCATCAGAAATCATTGATTCACGACTCAGGTATGGCCGGAGGGTACGCGGGCATTGTGGGCGCCCGCGAGTTCCTTTGGAAGAGGTTGATCGCCACGGAAGTAGGCATGGGGAGTGTTTCCCGAATTAACCTACAGCGAATCCGATATCAGAAGATTACCGTTGGCGTGCATATACGCGCGGGCGATTTCGATGACCAGCGGCCTCTTCCGGGAACCTTTAACAATCGAATTCCTCTCGATTGGTATACGGATGCCGTCGATTTCCTGAGCAACACACTTGGCGATGATGTCCACTTTTTCTTTGTTACCGAGCCAGACGCTCTTACTCTAGTGAGCGACTGGCGGTCGAGGCTAGGTGTTCTGAATTCCACAATATGCTGTGGCACGGCTACTGAGGACCTAGGCGTGCTCGCCTCGACGGATCTTTTGATTTGTTCTGTTTCCAGCTTTTCGCTCTTGGCTGCTTTCCTGGGAGATAGTGAATATATGTGGTATGCGGACCATTTGACTGTGGAGGATGGTTCGGCGTTCATTTGGTCCGATGCGCATTCGGTGGCATTTTCGAAGTCCAGGCCACGAAATGATCGCTATCACCTCGGAATTGCTGGTCTTCGTGGTTTGCCCTTCCCCGGGGCCCGAGAACATCGGGATGATACGTTGGCACGCTTGAGGTCTAATCTTGCGGCTCGGCATGCCGAGTCTAACTTAATATTTTATGGTGCCATTGACCCTGCACATTTGGGGGAGCGGACTGTATGAAGAAACTTGTGGCAATGATAGCCAGCCATAACCGTGGCGACCTAACTCACCGCACGCTGATGTCTTTATCAGCCCAAGTTCCGCAGGGAATGGAATTGTTCGCGGTACTAGTAGATTGCGGAAGTACTGACGGCACTGCCGATCGATGTCAAGCGCTGGGTGATTGGGTCAAGGTAGTCCACCAATCTGCGGACTGCTACTGGGCGGAGGCAATGTCCAAAGCAGAGCAGACGGCCGAAGAAATGAATGCCGATTTCTTGCTCTGGGTCAATGACGATGTCGATTTCGACGCTGAGGCCGTCCCTAGGCTGTTCGATGTGTACTCATCGCTGGCAGACAAAGCAGCATCGGTTGTTGTTGGATCTATGCAAGATCGCCGAGGTGGGGTGTCGTATGGAGGAATAGCGTTCGGTTCGAGAATCTCAAAGTGGAAACCAATTACTCCGACAACTACGCCTATCACGGCAGATGCGGCTAACGGCAATTTCCTACTTTGTACCAGCGCCTTCGCGCGCCGAGTGGGCGGCATCGATGGCGCGTTTGGCCACTCCTTTGCTGATTTCGACTGGACTCTAAGAGCGCGGAAAGTAGGCGGAAGGATCGTTGTAGCACCCGGGTTCTTCGGTGTCTGTGACCGCAATTCGTTGACTGGAACCTATAGAGATTCTGGGCTCAAAGCTCGCGAACAATGGCGCCGCATCCTGTCGCCGAAGGGATTGCCGCCAGCGGCCAATGCTAGGTTCCTATCGCGCCATGGGGGGAAACTGTGGCCGTTGATTTGGGCCAAACCTTATTTGCAGATTCTCACTCGAATGATTGCTGGCAAGTGATGAACCAGAGACCAATAAGGACGTCTACTGCGGATGTGCGCGTACATCCTGTCAGCGAGTCTCTTGCTACGGACATGATCGTTGGGACGCTTGATGGTCCAAAGACCAAACCAGGATTGATTGTTACTCCCAACATGCATCATCTGGCGATACTGGAGTCCACAGATCTGCTCGCCGGTGCCTACGGACGAGCTTCACTCGTTCTAGCAGACGGATGGCCTGTCGTCTTGCTTGCCCGAATGCTGGGAAGCAGCGTGCGGCGCCGTGCGACAGGCAGCGGTCTGGTCGAAAGACTTTCACAGGCGCGAGTTTCAGGCTTGCGCGTTTGCGTCATTGGCGGGAGTTCATCGGCTAGCAACCAAATGGCTGTTCAAAAATTTGCAATTAGCGGCTGGGCTGCGTTTGGGCAACAGGCACCTCGGCATGTCGTAGAGGATAAACTGGGGCGCCTGCAGCTCATACGAGATGTGATCTCATCTGAACCCTCATTGATAATTGTCGGCATTGGTTCTCCAAAGCAAGAAGTTCTAGGACTCGAACTGCTGGAAAACGGTTTTACCGGTTGGATTCTGTGCGCTGGTGCTGGTGTCGACTTTCTTTCGGGCCAAGTGCGACGGAGTCCAGGAGTGCTTCGTGTGCTAGGCCTTGAATGGCTGCATAGGATAGCGTCAGAACCCCGGCGATTGCTAGTTCGCTATGGTTCTGATATTTTGCCGTTTATTTGTGTAGCATTTCGATCTCTTAGTGGAAAGCCTCCAGCATGACAAACCTATTGATAGTAACGCCGATGCATAATGAGGAAGACAACGTCCGTGCCTTGGCTGATTGTCTCAAGGGGCAGTCCTTTCAAGAGTTCGAGTGGTGGGCCGTCGATGATGCAAGCGATGACAACACGCTGAAGCTCCTTGAGGTTTTGCAGAGTGAACGACGGTTGAGGTTCGTTACTAAAACCAATGATGGAGGGTTGATTGGCGGCTCCGCCTATACATCATGGCGATATGGTGTTCAGGCAGCTATTGATTCATCTCGTGAAACTCCGATAACCCACGTTATGAAATTGGATGCCGATGTTCGGCTTGATCCCGATTATCTTTCACGTGTCATTGGTTCCTTCCGTCAGCAGGATGTCGGTCTTGCTGGTGGTGTGATTGCTTCGCGCGGTATGCGTGAACAGAATTTTCATGTCCCGGGGCCCGTGAAGCTCTACACAATTGATGCTTTCCGCTTGCTTTCTGTTTTGCCTTCGGCCATTGGGTTTGATGTAATGGATGAAGTTGCAATTCAAGACCAAGGTTTGCGTGTTGTTGTAGATCGGCAAGCGAAATTCATGCTTTCGCGTGCCATCGGCGCCAGCGAAGGAGGGCTCCATGGGAGGTACCGCAACGGCCGGGTCTGCCGGTGGACTGGTTACGACAACGCGTACTTTCTTCTCCATTGTCTAAGGTATGTCTTCCGACGCCCGTTTGCTTTGGGGTCCCTGTGGATGCTTGTTGGATATGCCCGTGCCGGCGTTGGCCCCTACAGTCAAGACCTGCGTGACGCTCACCGAAGGATGCAGAAGGCCAAACTGCGCGAAGCCGTTGGTAACCCCGTCAGTTGGTGGAAAAAGGCCTATGGCACGTCATCGCCTGCAAAAGATATTCAGGTATGAGAAGCGTGCATCCGCTAAGAGCGCTCAACCGGATTCAGGATCGTTTTGCCCTAGCCACGGCTCGTCTGAAAACCAGTGCGGTTATAGGTGAGGGTGTAGTCTTCCGCGGCTTTCCCGAGATAGATAACCATGCGGACAGCATAATTTCGATCGGCGCTAACGTTGTCCTCTGCAGTCGAACCCGGGATACGGCACTCGGTGTTAGTCGTCCGGTTATTCTGCGGACACTGAGGCCCGGTGCGGAAATTCGGATATCAGCGAATACGGGTCTCAGCGGGACAGTAATTTGTGCGGCACGTAGTGTCATCATCGGTCAGAACTGCTTGATCGGAAGTGAAGTCATCATTTCGGACACGGATTTTCATCCCATTCACGGTCCCGAATCTCGGAGGAAGGCTGCCCTTCCGGCTCCGAAGGAAGCAGACGCCGTCGTCATTGGCGACAATGTCTTTATCGGAACCAGATCAATTATTCTCAAAGGGGCAGCTATTGGAGCAGGTTCTGTTGTGGGAGCCGGAAGCGTCGTGACAGGGAAGTTTCCCGAACGTTCGATTCTTGCCGGCAACCCGGCACGCGTTATCGGTAGCGTCAGGGACTCAGAATGAGGATTGGGTTTGCCGCACCGGTTCACCTACCTAGTTTGAGCGAGTGGCTGGACCCTGAAGAAGCCAAGGTGAAAACCTACTCTTTTCCCTACATGTCCGAGTTGGTTAAGGCATATCTTGCCCATGGGCATGAGGTGGACGTTTTTTCGTACGGTCTCGGTGAGAGGTCACCCGCTGTCATCGGGAAGGGCCCTCTGCGGGTTTATCTGGCACATAGGCGGATGCAGCCGAAGCTGCGTGCCCTGGATAGGTTTCGATATGAGCGGCGGTCACTCGCGAAGTTGATCGGAGCCAGGAGTCCGGACGTTGTCCATGCCCACTGGACGTATGAGTTTGCAGCAGCAGCCCTAGACACGGGCATACCGGCGCTGGTCACAGCTCATGATTCACCGCTTGCCCTGAAGAAGAATTTCGACGGATTCTATTGGCGTCAGCGTGCGGCGTTGGGGCGCAAAGTTTTGCGGAAAGTGTCGAGGCTGTCGGCGGTCAGTCCTGAATTGTTAGAGGAGCTGCTTGAAGACGCTCCCAATTTAAGAGGGGCGTCGACCGTCATTCCAAACGGCACGGTAGTTCCTTCAATGGGATCTACCAGGGAAGCTTTCGCCGGATCCTTTGTTTCCATCGCGAACGGTTTTGATGATCGGAAGAACACAAAGGTCCTCATCGAGGCTTTTTCGATGTTCCGCAGAAGCAATCCTGATAGCCGCTTGACACTGTACGGATCACAGCATGGTCCAGGGGAGGCCGCATGGGAGTATGCACGCGACCGCGATTCGGCCGAATCCGTGATATTTGCCGGTTCCGTCGCGCCGGACGATCTCCGTCGCGATTTGTTATCCGGGACGCAATGTTTGGTGCACACCAGCCGCTGGGAGGCCTGCAGCATGGCGATTCTCGAAGCACAGGCAATGGGCATCCCCGTCATCGGAGGCAGCAATTCCGGTGGTGTGGCGTACACGCTCGGCTACGGCTCCTCCGGCATCCTGACTGACGTGACATCGCCCTCCGCCGTTGCGGAAGCGATGCAGCGAATTGCCAGCGACCCCGGCCTCGCCGAGCGACTGAGTAGCAATGGGCTCTTGCTTGCGAACCGTCAGTTTGGACTTTCTAATGTCGTTGAAGCCTACTTGGCCCAGCTGGCGGAGATTTCAGTTGGTAAGAGTTAGCACCTGGTCCCGGCGCGCTAGCAATGGCGATAGTTTCGAAGGCCTTACCGGGCTCATCGCATTTGAGGGTGTAGCGGGGCCGGGCGCGTCGGTGGCCGGTTAGAGGTCGAGGTCTTCCGATGATGGGAGTTCCTACACTGCCCATCCGGAAGACCTCGACGTGTCCCCAGGCTACCTTCCTCCCTCCTGACCTGACTACGTCCTGCCGGCTTGATGAGCTTGGGCTCGAAGCTGCCGGGCAGCTTCTCAGGCCCGGCCGGGCGGTGGTGGAATGCCGTGCCGTTGATCCGGACGACTGGTGCCATTCGTGTGGTAGCCAGGGCATCGCCCGCGGAACAATCACACGCCCGCTCGCGCACGAACCGCTGGGATGGCGGCCGACGACGCTGCTGGTGCGGGTCCGCCGCTACAAGTGCACCGGTGCGGCCGGGTATGGCGGCAGGACATCTCCAAAGCCGCGCAGCCCAGAGCGAAGATCTCCCGCCGCGGGCTGCGCTGGGCGCTGGAAGGCATCTGTGCCAGCACCTCACCGTCGCCCGCGTCGCCGAAGGCCTGGGCGTGTCCTGGCATACCGCGAACAGCGCGGTCCTTGCCGAAGGCAAGCGGGTGTTGATCGCGGACCCGGCCCGGTTCAACGGGGTGGCCGTGATCGGCGTCCATGAGCATGTGTGGCGGCGCACCCGGCGCGGGGACAAGTACGTCACCGTGATCATCGACCTCACCCCGGTCCGCGACAGGACCGGCCCTGCACGGTTGCTGGACATGATCGAGGGCCACTCGAAACAGGTCTTCAAAACTTGGCTCGCCGAGCGGCCGAAGGCCTGGCGGGACGGGATCGAGGTCGTGGCGATGGATGGGTTCACCGGGTTCAAGACCTTAGCCGCCGAAGAGCTCCCGGACGCGGTCGAGGTCATGGACCCATTTCACGTCGTCCGGCTTGCCGGCGACGCCCTGGACAGATGCCGTCAACGCGTTCAGCAGCAGACCATTGGTCACCGCGAACGATCCGGGGACCCGCTCTACGCCGCCCGCCGGACCCTGCACACCAGCCACGATCTGCTCACCGGCAAGCAGCAGGACAGGCTGGAGGCCCTGTTCGCCGCGGACGACCACGCCGAAGTCGAAGCGACCTGGGGGATCTACCAGCGCGACATCGCCGCCTACCGCGAACCCGACGGCACCCGAGGCAAACAGCATATGCAAGCACTGATCGGCGCAATCAGCACCGGCGTTCCCGCAGGGCTCACCGAGGTCATCACGCTCGGCCGGACAATGAAACGCCGGGCAGGGGACGTGCTCGCACACTTGGACCGGCCTGGAACCAGCAATGGGCCCACGGAGGCACTCAATGGCCGACTCGAACACCTCCACGGCTCCGCCCTGGCTTCCGGACCTTGCCAACTAAATCGCCCGGTCACTCCTCGAAACCGGCGGATTCAGACCGCGATTACACCCTCAAATGCTATGAGCCACGTTAGTGGCCGAATGAGACAGGTGGTTGTAGTCCGCGAGCATTCTCGCGAGACGGCGCCTGTTGGTGAGCGCGACGCGTGCAGGCTGCTACACCACCGTTGCACGTTTCTGCCGAGTTCAAGCGAGGGCGATGGGTTGGGCTGGCCAGACTTTAGATATGGCCTTCCCAGGGCGGTCTGAGTCTTACTGGGTATTCCCAGCAGGAAAAGTGGTGGCAGATCGCAGTTCAGTTCCCGCCGTAGTAGCGTGCATGTTCTCATGTGGCACAGGTGCGTCGGCAGCTGCCCGAGCCCGGCGAGGCGAGCGTGTGTCTCCGCCTTTTTCAGGACGATCGTCGTTGCTGTAATAGCTGTACGCGTAGGCGTCAGGTCCTTTGACCGGAAGACGATTTAGAACGACGCCCAGAATGTTCGCACCGACCATCCCGAGGGCATCTAGCGCCTTTTCCAGCTCTTGGCGTTTGAGCTTTTGGGATCCAACAACCACAACTACTCCTCCAACGTGCTGCGACAATACGGCGGCATCTGTGACGGGCAACAGCGGCGGGGCGTCGACAACAATTATGTCAAAAGCATTTTCGAGTCGTTCAATCAGATGGCCCATCTCTTCGGACCCTAGAAGCTCGCTGGGGTTTGGGGGAATCTGTCCCGATGCGAGCACAAATAGGTTGCCCTCGCCCCACGGCTGGAGCAGGTCGTTTACGTCTGCTGTGCCGACGAGCGCCGTCGTCAGACCGGCACCTCGATCTAGCCCCAGATATTCGTTGACCATGGGTCGGCGAAGATCTGCGTCGATGAGACACACCGTTTGACCCGCCTGGGCAAGCGCAATAGCAAGGTTTGTGGCGGTCGTACTCTTGCCCTCTCCCGGGACCGACGACGTGACGAGGACGGTTTTAGCGTGTCCGGATACGTTGGCGAACTGCAAATTTGTTCTGAGCTGCCGGAACGATTCCGCCCGAGGACTCTGGGCAGCTGCCTGAGTCAGAAGCGGCTTCTTTGTAGCGTCCTGGTCAAACGCGATACCACCCAGGATTGGGGCGTCAGTAACGTTGCGGAGGTCCCCTTCTCCGCGGATTCGACTGTCCACCGTGGTCCGAAGAACTGCACTCCCAATGCCCAGCGACAGACCAAATACTAGTCCCAGCAGTAGATTTATTCTCGTATTAGGGGCCGACGGCGATGTTGGTGCTTTCGCCGGTTTGATGATGGAAAGACTTACAGGTGAAGCGCCGGCGGAGTCTGGCTTTTCGAGGGAAGCGACCGTCCTGATCAGGCTTTTGCCGATCTCCTGTGCGATTGCGGAGGCCTGGACAGGGGACGAATCAGACACAGAAATGTTGATAAGCACAGTGTTGACATCCGTGGTTGCTTTGACCTGATTCGCCAGGTCTTCGGCTGTTGCAGGCAGTCCTAGTGCATCAATTACAGGCTGAAGAACGATGGGTGAGCCGACTATTTTTACATACGACTGAACGCGGGCTTGGCCAAACGTGTTGCCTTGCTGCAACTCCTGAACCGTTCCGGATCCCTGTATCGACACAAAAAGTTGGGTTTCCGCAGTGTATGTCGGCTTGGTCAAGATGGATGCGGCGCCGCCGATTAGCAACCCCGCTAAAGAGGCCGCGATGATCAAGAGCCAGTTGCGGCGCAAGATTCTAAAGTAGTCGTGAAGGTGCAAACCGAAGTCCCCCTGTGTCGATTTCGGGGCAGCCAGCTAGCACGCCTCCAGAACATCAATTTTCGTACGGTCACGGCAATTGTACCCGCCCGAGGAGGCGCCGGGCTTAGTGTGTCAAGCCAGGTCACGAGCATGCGTCCGCCGCAGCGGCAGGTGCCGTGCGGCTCGGCGGTTCCCTCCACGGCGTCGGGATGCGTCCTGAGAAATCTATCCCACAAGGTGCAGATGCCAACAAGGTCCAAAGCCCGCTAATCTGGGCTCACTCGCTGCGTTGGCTCGTGGCTGAAGCTGGGACAGGTGGCGTATGCAATTTCTTGCCGCAGAGATGGTCGCCCGCATCGAGAGCAGAGCGATTCAGCTTGCGGTGGCGACCTTTGATCGTGCCATACTTCGGATATGGATTTCGCGGGAGCTTTGGTGGCGGTGACTGGGCTCGTAGCGCTCGCGATGGTCGTCTGGCATGTGAGAACGTGGCCCGCCCTAGGCTGGATTCTTGTCGGTCTGGGTGCCGTCTTAAACTCGGATGCAGCCCCTAAGGCGCTATTTGCAATTGGTGGCACCAACATTTTCGCTGAGGACGCTGTTGTGGGGGTGCTATTGCTAGCAGCCCTGAGCCGGAAAATAGGCATTCGTACTGGCTTTGGAGGTAAGCTCTTTCTTCCCGCCACGACTTGCTTTCTCCTGCTTTTCAGCTTAGTTCTGGGTTATGCTGTATACGGTATCCCCGCAATAGTGGAGTTTCGGCCCTTCCTGTATTTTGTTGGAACGCTTGTTTGGGCAACTTCCCTTGATTGGTCCTCAGTAACCACAGAGCTGCATGTGCGGCGTTTCTTTTACGTCTGCGGTTGGGGCATAACCGTCGTTGCATTGATTAATCTGGCTAAAAACGGAATAGCCAGTTCGAGCGATATGTACATCGATTCGGACGGAACATACAGGACATTGCGTCCCCTCGTGGCGTCGCAGGCTGCTCTTCTGGCAGTCGCCGGGGTCTTTGTCCTTCACGACTGGGGACGGCAACGAGGCGGGCTTCGTCTTGCCTCCGGGGCGGTATTTATCGTAGTTGCGATCATCGCGCAGCACCGTTCAGTTTGGACGGCATTGGCCGCTGGGGTCCTGATTTTGGCGATCTCCTCAGACCTGCGGGTTAAGCGACGTCTCTCTATCGTGTCCGTTGTTGGCGCTTACCTCGTCGTAATGCTCGCCATCTCAGGAGTCTTGGACGGCGTTTTTCAATCTCTTATGAACTCGGTGGACGCGATTACGGCCAATAAGAGCACTTTGGAGGATCGCACGTCAGGTTGGGAATCGCTTGTTGCGGATAGTCTTAATAGCGGTCCAGCCGCGGTCCTATTTGGGCAGCCTTTTGGCACCGGATACCTGAGGATTGGGCCTACAGGCCAGGTGCAAACCTATGCTCCTCACAACTGGTTCGTGTCAATATACCTTCGCTCCGGCCTTCTGGGACTTAGTGCGATTCTCGTAGTCTTGGCGGGAGCATGGAAGCGTTTATTCGGCATGCGCTCCGTCTGGGCGGGCTTGATTCTTTGTCTGGTGGTCTTTGCCATGGCCTACTCAGTGCAGTGGTTCTTGGCGGCCCTAATTGGTGGGGCAATCGCGATGTCTAACACCGTTGTAAGAAGGACGGAATCCGACGCAACCAGCAATGCTGTAACAGTCGCCAGCGATGGAGAAAGGGCGGCTCTTCTGTAGTTGTCAGGGTTGCCTCCAACTAGCAGCGCCCATAGCTTGGGGACGTGAGTTCTCAACGAGTATCCACATCCTCAAAGACGAGAAATGTTTGCGTGTCCAGAACGCCCGGCATCGACTGTAGCCGATCGAAAATCACGCGCCTCAGGTGCACGTTGTCGACTGCGCGCACCAGCAGGATGACATCGAAGTCTCCTCCGACAAGGGCAATGTGGTGCACCTCCGGAATCGTTCGTAGTTGCTCACGCAGCTCCCGCCACGAGTGCTGCTGCACCTTGAGCGTGACGTATGCCGATGACTTCAGACCGGCCTTGATGGGGTCCACCAGAGCGGTGAATTTCGTTAGGACTCCTTGGTCGGTTAGCCGCGCGATCCGAGTGTAGGCGTGCGCGCGGGAAATGTGTACGTTCTCCGCCACCTGGGTCACGGACATCCGGCCGTCCCGCGTCAGTTCGGCGATGATGTTGCGGTCCACATCGTCGAGCGGCACCGCCGTCTGTTCCTCGTTCGCCTCATCCATTCGTCTACACCTCCTGCCAGTTACGCAGCTCTCACTTGCAATTTGTCTTTCAGAATAGGTCAGGTTGGCATACTTATCCACGATTTGCCGAGATGCTGGATACGAAACATCAAGCGGGACGATACTGAAATTGAATAGTGGCTACAGAAGGATGGACCATTGACGATCTCCGCAGACCACACTGCGCCCGGCAGGGGGCGGGGCCAGCACGCCCCAGGGCAGGCCGAAGACAAATATCTGGCCGGCGCAGCCGCCGCGGCCGTTCGTAAGTTCGGCATCACAGCTGAGGACTATATGCTGCCGGCCCGCCATCCCATCCAGATGGTGGACCAGGGCGGCAACTTGAAGCACCATTCAGAGCAGGGAGCCGAACCGGGCCACGAGTATCCACTTCCTGGCGACGACGAACTCATCAATGCCTACGAACAGCTCGTTGTCGGTCGTCGGGTCAATGACCAGAACTCCGCGCTGGTGCGCCAGGGCCGCATGGCCGTCTATCCTTCGAGCCACGGCCAGGAAGCCTGCCAGGTAGCAGCCGCGCTCTGCCTTGCCGAGTGCGATTGGATGTTCCCCACCTACCGTGACGCCGTGGCCGTCATGGCCCGCGGTGTCGATCCGATCGGGGCCATGACCATTTTCCGTGGCGACTGGCACGGGGGCTACGACCCGCTCGAACACAAAGTCGGGATCCAGTGCACGCCGCTCACCACGCAGCTGCTCCACGCCGTTGGCGTCGCCCACGCCGCCAAGCTGCGTGGTGAGGACACAGTGGTGCTGGCCATGTGCGGCGACGGCGCCACCAGCGAGGGCGACTTCCACGAAGCCCTGAACTTCGCCGCCGTCTTCCACCTGCCGGTCATCTTCTTCGTGCAGAACAACCAGTACGCCATCTCCGTTCCGCTGGCCCACCAGTCCGTCGCCCCGTCGCTCGCCCACAAAGCCGTGGGTTACGGCATGGCCGGCGAACGCGTGGACGGCAACGACGTCGTCGCCCTGCTCGCCGTCCTGGACCGCGCCGTCAAGCTCGCACGCGAGGGCTCTGGCCCGCTCCTGGTCGAGGCGCACACCTACCGCATGCAGGCCCACACCAATGCAGACGACGCCAGCCGTTACCGTCAGGACACCGAGGTGGCCCAATGGGTGGCCAGGGACCCTCTCACGCGGATGAAGAGGTACCTCACTGACAGAGGGCTGCTCGACGACGATGGCGATGCTCGGATCGCGGAAAAGGCGGAGGCTGTTGCCACCCAGCTCCGCACCGGCCTCGGTGAAGAGGTGCGTGTCGATCCCCAGGATTTGTTCAAGTACGTCTTCTCCAACCCGACACCGCAGCTTAAGGAGCAGTCGGCGCTCCTCGCCGATGAGCTCGCCCGCGACGCTGCCGGCGCCTCATCCGAAACGGAGGCCCCCAAATGAGCCCCACCATCACCACGTCCTCCGAGGCCAATGGGAACCTCAGCTCCGCCACCGCCCTTGCGGCCGCCTCGGCCGCAGCCATCGTCGAAGCAGTCGGCCCCCAGCCGGTCACCATGGCCAAAGCGCTGAACACCGCCATGGTGCACGCGATGCACGCAGACGATTCGGTCCTCGTGTTCGGCGAGGACGTCGGCAAACTTGGCGGCGTCTTCCGTATCACCGACGGCCTCATGGCCGCGTTCGGTGAGCGGCGCTGCTTCGACACCCCGCTGGCCGAGTCCGGCATCGTCGGCATGGCCGTGGGGATGGCCATCAACGGCATGCGCCCGGTCATCGAGATGCAGTTCGACGCCTTCGCCTATCCGGCTTTCGAACAGATCGTCAGCCATGTGGCCAAGATGCATAACCGCACTAAGGGCCGGGTCAAACTGCCCATGGTCATCCGAGTTCCTTACGCTGGTGGCATCGGGGGAGTGGAACATCACTGTGACTCCTCCGAGTCTTACTACGCGCACACCGCAGGGCTGAAGGTGTACACACCGGCCACGGTGGCCGACGCCTACAGGATGCTCAGGGAAGCCATTGACTCGGATGACCCCGTCATGTTCATGGAGCCCAAGAAGCTTTACTGGTCCAAGGACCTGGTGGATCTTGAGATTCTTCGTGAGGAGTACGAAGGGAAGATCGACGGTGGTCGAGCTACCGAGGGTCGCGCTGCTGTGGCCCGTTCCGGCACCGACGCGACCCTCATCGCCTACGGGCCGTCCGTCCCGACGGCGCTTGCGGCAGCCGCCGCAGCCGCCGAGGAGGGGCGTTCACTCGAGGTCATCGACATCCGTACCATCGTGCCGTTCGACGACGAGACCGTCTCGGCCAGCGTCCGGAAGACCGGCCGTGCCGTTGTGATCGCTGAGGCGCACGGCTTCGCGTCCGTTTCATCCGAGATCGTAGCCCGCGTCCAGGAACGCTGCTTCCATCATCTGGCTGCACCCATCCGCCGCGTCACCGGATTCGACGTTCCGTACCCGGCGCCGAAACTCGAGCACTATTACCTGCCCGGCGTGGACCGCATCCTCGACGCCGTCGACGATCTCCAGTGGGAAGACTGATCAGATGAGCGAAATCAAAGTATTCCTCCTCCCTGACTTGGGCGAAGGCCTAACCGAAGCCGAACTTCTGAACTGGCTCGTGGCCGTCGGTGACGAGATCCGAGTGGACCAGCCTATCGCTGAAGTAGAGACAGCCAAGTCCGTAGTAGAGGTCCCGTCTCCGTACGCCGGCACCGTAGCCGAGCTGCACGGAGAGCCAGGCCAGACACTGGACGTCGGGAAGCCATTAATCTCGGTGACCCCGTTGGGATCAGAGGTTGAGCTTGTCGAAACCGAGCCTACTGAAGCCAAGCCCGCAGAAACCAAGGCTGAAGCAATCGCGGCGGCCAAAACCTACCGCACGGAAGAAAAAGCAGGCTCCGGCAACGTCCTCATCGGATACGGAACGCCCGGCGGCACTACAACCGTCCGCCGAACTCGCCTCCGACGTGCCTCCTCGATGTCTTCCGATTCAACCGCCGGCGCGACGTCAGTCGAGCCTGTCGCGATACCGCGAACAGAAACGAAAGACGAAAGCGCCAAGCTGACGACGCACGCAGATGATCTTCTTCTCCAGCGCACCCGGGTCCCCGGCAAACTAGGCGCTGTCATCTCACCGCTGGTGCGTCGTATGGCCAAGGAACACGGTGTCGATCTCGGGCACGTCCATGGCTCGGGCGAAAGCGGACTAATCATGCGCCGCGACGTTGAAGCGGCAATCACGAAGCCGACCAAGGTTGAGCCCCTTGAAACCGAGCACAGGCAGTTGGTTGCACCCGTCGAAACCCGGGTCTCGACGGGGCTGACCAGCGGCGGGGTCGATGCCCGAACCGGTCTGGGCATCACCAGCCGCACTCCGGTCCGTGGTGTCCGCAAAGCAGTGGCGGCCAACATGGCCCGCAGCCGGGCCGAGATTCCGGAGGCGACGGTCTGGGTCGACGTGGACGCGACCGCGCTCCTGGAGCTGAGGGCTGAGCTCAAGAAGGCGGGTCCACACTCCACTCCGGGTCTGCTCGCGTTCATCGCCCGCATTGTCACCGCAGGCTTGAAGAGATACCCCGAGCTGAATACTAGGTTCGTTACGGCGGAAGACACGTCGGGAGGGGAGTCGCAGGAGATTCTGTCATTCCACGGGGTCAACCTCGGGGTTGCTGCCCAGACCGAGCGCGGTCTGGTCGTTCCCTCCGTCCGCAACGCTGACAAGCTCACCGCCCGGGAACTGGACGCAGAGATCAAGCGGTTGACCGCCGTCGCGCGTGACGGGAAGGCGACGCCGGCTGAACTCGGCAGCGGAACGTTCACGCTGAACAACTATGGCGTGTTCGGCGTTGATGGGTCAGCCGCGATCATCAATTACCCTGAAGTGGCGATCCTGGGCGTCGGCCGGATCATCGACAAGCCGTGGGTGGTCGACGGTGCACTCGCCGTCCGCAAAGTGACGGAACTTACCCTGACATTCGATCACCGTGTGTGTGATGGCGGAACGGCAGCTGGGTTCCTACGCTTTGTGGCCGACGCCTTCGAATCCCCAACTTCCTTACTGGCCGACTTGTAGGCGGAAGCTGCCCGTATTCTTTTTCTGGACCTTCGCCGTCGCTTATCCAGTCCGGCGGCGAAGGTCGGCACGTCCTAAGACGTTGTGTCCGAATGATCACTGCAGCGGACAGAGGCCACCAGACCGCCGCCGTCGTCGCAGTACGAAGTGACGTGGTTGGTGATCGCGTTGCAGGTGTCGCAGTAGTGCCTGTGCTGTTTTGTCCCCATGTGCAGATCATACCCAGCAAGGCATTTCTAATAAGTAAACTTAGGCGGGCTGTCCCCGGGCCCGCAAAGCAATTGCCAGTTGTTCCCAAGCCAGATGGATAGAATCGAGGCCTGAAGACCGCAGATGCTCCCCAGATGTACGGAGAAGAAATGTCACGATGGCTCGACGTCGGCACAGACAACTATGTGCTGGTAACTGAAAGTTCCAAGCTCAACACCGGCCTCATCGTGGGGACCGAACGGGCCATGGTGATCGATACCGGCTGCGGGCCGCGGCAGGGCAAGGAAATCCTACACGCCATCCGCGAGAAGACGCGCCTTCCCCTTGTTGTGGTCAACACTCACGCCCACTACGATCACTTCTTCGGCAACGCCGTGTTCGCTGAGGCCGGCGTCGAGGAGTTCTGGGCGCATGAAAACTGCGCCGAGGAGATCGGCGACAACGGCGACGCCCAGCGCAGCGAGGTCACGGACCTCGAACCCGATATGGCCGCCGGCGAAGGCGAGAACGTGGAGTTGGTCGTACCCAATGCGATTGTCCGCGACCAGCCTGTACTCGTTGACCTCGGCGGGCAGACCGTTACCCTCTTCTATCTGGGCCGCGGCCATACCGACGGTGATCTCTTGGTAGGAACCACCACGAGCCTGTTCGCCGGCGACCTCGTGGAGCAGGGATCGCACCCCTCATTCGAGGACTCCTACCCCGAAGAGTGGGCTGACGCCCTGCGGCACCTCTCAGCCCTCCGTCACCGCTACGAATTCTTGGTTCCCGGGCATGGGGAGCCCTGCAGCGACCGCTTCGTCAAGACCATGGCGGACACTATGACCACGGCCGTCCGGCAGGCGCGGCAGTCCATCCGGGATACCCCGGCAGACGCCACCAAGGCCATTCCGGTGCTGCCCTATGGGCCGGAGCAGTCCCGCTGGTTCATCAAGCGGCTGCAGGAGACCCGGCCGCAACACTAGACCGAGTAGTCCTTGCTTCCCGGGTACCCACTGCTGGGAAAGACAGGTAGTGGTTACGCTATTGGCAGCCTGCGGACCCTCCTAGGTTTGATCCATGAAGACCGGAATCAGCGCAGCCGTCCGCCGCTTCATCAGGCAAAACCTCGTGGCCGATGACCCGTTCCCAGAGCGTTCCTGGCTGGATCGCCAAGACATGCCGCGCGTGGAGCAACCCACGGCGTCGGCCGTAGCTGGCCTGCCCGTGGAGCCCCTGAAACCGCTTGCCGGCCGCCATGACGGGCACGGCCAACACCCGCAGCGGTTGCGGTGGCGGACCCGCAGCTACGGTGCCCCCACTCGCCGGGGGGGACGGCAGCTGACCTCCCCTGGCCTTGGCGCTGCGCGTTCCTTGAGCAATTCTTGAGGATAGCCTGAGCTTTCCTTGAGCATACGTACCTAGCATCGCTGGCGTGAGGACATATGGGGGAGCTCGGTACGTTAGGGGATCACGGAGGGAGCTGCGCGGCCGCCAGCTTCGTGCGGTGTCCTACATCGGGCTTGTAGCCCTGGCGGTGACGACTGTCGTGGTGGTGTTGCTGGCCCTACGGTGATAAGTGTCCTTCCGGGCAAGGTTTAATTCGCCGCTCAACAACTGAATAATTGGCTGATTCTGTGCAGTGGGCGTGTCCGATTGGACAGCGCCCTTAACTGCTAAGTAGGCTGGCCAACGATCCAAATGGGGGATCCACTCACCAGCCACATAGTCGTGCCCAGAGCGCTGCTGCTCCGGAAGCGTCGAACGTGCTGCCGTTTCCGGAGGTCTCAACCGTGGCTTTCACCGATTTTGTTCTTGCGTTGTCTGGCCTTCTTGGCAGCTTCTTCCTTCCCTTCGCGGGGCTGTACTGGATGCTGCGCGTCAAGCGCCGCGGCGTTGCAACCGCCGCCGCTGCAGTCACCGCACGAGCCGTGGGCTCTGGGCCGGTGAAGTAGGCGTGCCGTACATCGACATCAACCCTCACCGCGGCCGCCCCAAGTGGTGGAGCTACGTCGCGTTGGGAATCCTTTTGGTGGTCACCGTGGCCGTGGTGGCCACCGCTCTGATGCGGGGCTGAATTCATCGTTTCAGATGCCCGAAATGGCCTTCGCGGCGGGCGATTAGCGTGGTTGGCAAGGCTGCTGACCAATCCGGGCTCCGCTAGCATCTAGAATGGCTATTTGAACCAGACCGATTGACCACCGCAGCGGGACGCCGCTGCGAGTCCCGGGGGGACCGAACATGCCTAGACCAGCGGAAAACCGATTAGCCGAGGCCGGCACCGACGAGGAGCAGCCCGAGCTCCGCCGCCGCCGCTCCCGCCGTCGCAACGACGACGGCTCCGAAGCCTGGACAGGAACCTTCCCCGCCGTGACACCTGAATCCACCGCACCGCCGCTTCCCGTCCGCAGTTCCTCCTGGGCGGAGGCGGCGGCCGTGGCCGACTCACTCAGCGATGCCCCTCCCGCACCTGCTGCGCCGCCGACGCCGCTCCGCCGCCCGGCGGGAGCCCCACCGTCACGCGTTCCCGAAACCGGTGAGGAACCCGAAACCCGGGTGGAACCTGAGATTGCGGAAGCAGACGCTACCGCGCTGCCGACGTCGTTCGTCCGGGAGCAAAAGCCCCGTCCGAAGAAGGGCTTCCGTGGGTTCCTGTACCGGGCCACCGGCGGCTCCTGGAACCTGGGCCCGAGCCCGCACGAGCGCGCGGAGGACGAGTTGGCCCGCAGGATCTCGCGCCAGCTGCAGGGCAGCTTCAACACTGCCGTCCTCAGCCTCAAGGGCGGCATAGGCAAGACTTCCACCACTGTGGGCGTCGGCCTGACCCTAGCCGAGTTCCGCGGCGACCCGCCCTGCGCCATCGACGCCAATCCGGACTCCGGCGACCTGGTGGAGCGTGCGCTGGGTGAGGGCATTTATCAGCAGGCTACGCCTCGGACCATCACGGACCTCCTCGGGAACATCGACTCGATCGATTCGCTCACCGAGCTGTCCCGGTACATGCACCACTCAGGCCGGCTGCACCTCATTGCCGGCGAGCAGGACCCGGAGGTGTCCGACTCGCTCACCGCGGCGGAATACCTGCGGATCCGCAAACTCATCTCCAGCTACTACTCCGTGGCGCTGACCGACTGCGGCACTGGGGTGACCCACAACGCTATGAGCGGCATCCTGCAGTCGGCGGACAACCTGATCATCGCAGCGGGATACGCGGTGAGCGGCGCCAAACGTGCCCGCAGCACCTTGCAGTGGCTAGCTGGCCATGGCTATGAGGAGCTGGCCCGTAACGCGATCGTGGTGATCACTGACAAGGACGAAGTGTCCTCCCGCGTGGACAAGGACGCCATCGAGGAGCACCTGGCCGGAATGTGCCGCGAGCTCATCGCGGTGCCGCACGACAGGGGAGTGGCGGACGGTGACTTGGTGACCTTGGACCACCTGAAGCCGGAAACGCGGCGGGCATATAAGGAGATTGCTGCCGCCATTGTGGACGGTTACCGGTAAGGTGCGGTCACGCGCGGAATGACTTGACGGCACCGTCATCATAGTCAGCTGGGTGATCCGAAGCGGCCTGTTGGATCACAAAAGATGGCGACCGTCGCAATGCTTGAGCAACGCTCTTTCGCCTCCGCGGGACCTGGAAGCGGTCATTTCTTGCCGCACTCGGATCGGTGGCGCTGATCTCTGGATGGGGCAGGCCCAACGGCCCAGCCGAACAACACCCTACAGCGCCCCGCCATTCAGCAGCGCCATGCAATGGATGACCCATGTTATGCAGAGCTTGTTGCCAGTGGGTGCCGACGCCTTTCCGACGTCATGACATGCTGTGGCCGGTCTAGAAGTTTCTGGTATGGTTCCGGGAGCCGACTACCAGGGTCAGTTCAACCTCGCCAAGCAAAGGCTTGCGACCCGAACATCACGGACGAGGGCCCAGCCTTCATCCGGCTCATTGATCTGTTCAACGCTCAGGGGCGGGATTGGTGCGTGTAGCGATTGCTTACTGCTACCCGGAGTGCCTGGACGCAGCCTAGAGCTGTGTGGGAGAGGAGTAGCCCACATGAACAAGGACCCTGAGCCCACTCTACGAGCGCGTAAACTGTTGGCAACCACTTCGGATCTTTGGGGGACTTCTTGCGCCGTAAACTGACTGCCGCCGTTCTGGCCGCCGGCATTGCCCTGTCGGCAGGGTGCGCGCAGACTCCGCCGCCAGTTTCTGGCAAGGTGCAGGAATACTACGACGAGAATATTGCCAACGCCAAGGCCACGCTCGCACCTGCGGCCGCCCCTGCCCAGAAGGTCGTATTTCTTGGGGACTCCTACACGTTTGGTTCGGGTGCATCCTCCATGCAGTTGCGATGGTCGTCCATAGTTGCCCGCAACTTGTCGTGGGGTGAGATTAACATCGGCGTCGGCGACACAGGCTACTCTAACCCTGGAACCAACGCTGGCGGCACTACTTACGACGAACGGGTGGCCAAAGTGGTCGCGTCCAAGCCTGCCATCGTGGTTGTCAGCGGCGGCCGCTACGACGTTGTGCAGCGGGACGCGCAGGTGCTGGTGAACGCCGTGGCGACCACATTCAAGGACATCCGGAGGGCCCTCCCGAAGGCGAGGATCGTTGCGCTTTCACCGGTCTGGGATGCCTCTGCGCCGCCAGCTGAACTCGCCGCTGTGGCTGAGGACGTGCGGTCAGCCGTGGGATCAGTGGGCGGTACCTACATCGACGTTGGGCAGCCACTCATGCAGCACCCGGAAGCGATCAGCGCTGACGGAGTGCATCCCAATGATGCCGGCCATAAACTGCTGGCTGATGCCACGGTGAAGGCATTGACCAAGGCTGGAATCGAAGCCGGTTAGAAGCCGGGACGTATGCGAGGACCCGGGACGCTCCGGGCCCGCCTTCGCTCCCAATGATTCAGCCGAGCCGTCGCCAAGCACAGCCCCACGGAAGAATGTCCGCGCAAACACCATGCGTGCTGCGGACAGCAAAAAGTTCGATGACAGCGACCCGGAGCAGCTGCTAGTCCCACTACGCGGCGACATTCCTTCGGCGGCGCCGCTTGCGACTTGCGCCCAAAGCCGGAAGCGTCAAACGCGAGGCGTGCCTCGAATCCGACGGGTGCCGTATCGATGACGGTGTTCGCGGACAGATTTGTCGGTTCTTAGGTTCCCGTGTGCGTCGGTATGGCCATTGCTGTGCCCCAACGGTCGTCGTCCGCCTAACTTAGTCTTCCCACTGGAGTGCCCACGGCACTAGTGCGACGCGTTACCATTTTGTGATATTCCCCTTCCTCGTGGGTAGACTGGACCGTTCCCCGTCGTCCCACTCAAGGAGAACTGAACATTTCACCCGCCCGCCTGGATTCACTGACTGGATTGCGGTTTATAGCCGCCATGCTCGTGGTTTTGTACCACGCTGCGGTGACGCTGGTGCCCGAGATGTATCCGCTCGTGTCCATGGGACAGACCGGCGTGACGTTCTTCTTCATGTTGTCCGGGTTCGTGCTCGCCTGGTCCATGAATCCGAGCACGACCAAACGCCAGTTCTACTGGCGCCGGTTCGCCCGGATCTGGCCGCTGCACGCGCTCACGGCGATTGCCGCCGTCGTCCTTGCCCTCATCACACAGGGTGACCAGTCCGTGCCCCGGTTCCTGGCCTCCCTGTTCCTTGTTCAGGCCTGGCTCGGCGACCAGCACTGGGTCTACGCCTACAACGGGGTGTCCTGGTCGCTCTCCTGTGAAGCGTTCTTCTATGCGGTGTTCCCGCTCCTGGCGGTACGGCTGTCACGCCTCGAGCCGGGGAAGCTCTTCCGCGCCGCCGCAGCAGTCTTCGCCTCTGCCGTCGCGCTCGTCGCCGTCCTTCTGGCGTTCGTCCCGGGCTTCGACTGGGGCGCCCTGTTCTACACGTTCCCCGCGTTCCGGATCGCCGAGTTCATTGTGGGTGTCTGCCTGGCCATCGCCATGAAGAAAGGCTGGAAGCCCAGATTCGGCGTGGGCACCGGCGCCGCTGCGGCCATCGGCTCCTTCGTCATTCTCGAAGTGGTTGACGGCATCGCGCCGTGGCATACCGCCGGGCCGCTGGCGGGCGCTCTCTGCATTCCAGGGTACGCACTCCTGATTGCGGCGTATGCGGACCGTGACCGCTGCGGCGGCCGCCCCACCTTCGCCAGCGCCCCGGCCATGGTGAAACTGGGCGAGTGGTCCTTCGCCCTGTACCTGGTCCACGAGCTGGTGCTGCGGACAGCGCTGGAACTCGGCCCGGAGAGCCTTGCCCAGCGGGCCGCGTTCGCCGCCGTCGGAATTGCCATTGCCATCCCGCTGGCCGGCGCCGCCTACACCTTTATCGAGCGTCCGGTTGAGGCCCGGCTCCGGAACCGGGGCACCCGCCGCGGGCCCGTGGCGGACACGCCACAGCCCGAGGTTACGGGCACCTTCACGGAGCCGCAGACGCAGCCGGCTACCGCTGGGGCAACTGCACGAGGGTGACCGTTCCTTCAACGGCCCCGCTGTGGATGTACGCCCTTTGACCGGAGGGTTCAAAGACGATCGGGCTTCCCATGAATCCGACGGGCGCGGTCCCTACGAAAGTGTTCGACGCCAGGTCAGTGACGTGGAGGATGCCGCCGGCGCTGCGTATTCCAGCCGGCCGGAATGTTCGCTATGGTCCGTCCCGTCCGCACATCCAGGAGCACGGCCCAACAGGCACGCCGTTCACGGCCAGGTACAGGACGGTTTCTGCCGCTTTGAGAACAAACTGCGACGGCCCCGACGGGACGTTCAGGGCTCTTGACCACGGAGGATTTAACCAATGATGCGACGCCATTGAGGACGACATCATAGTGCTGTTTTCGACGTTGCTGGGGCGGACCTCGTGTCCAAATCTTGATCCAACACGCTGCATTCCTTCTGGGAGGTGCCCAGCTCGTGCCGGTAGTGTCGCCGGAACACAACTGGAAGGTGTGGCCGCGATGACTATCCCCGAATATGCATCAGCACTGGCAGTAATGCTTGGATCATTGGTTGCAGCAAGCGGTCTCTCCGCCGTGATTATCCGGTCCAGGTCCAGACACTAACCGCCGCACGCGGGCAGACGGCATGGTCGCTCCCGGGAAGCCGCCAAGCTTTCCGGGGTCGACCGAACCGTCGGAGGTGGATGCTCCATCCCGATCAACGTGGCGAACGCGTGGCCCAGAAGATCATCGCCAATGATTCGGCGCGGCTTCTGCCAACAGTTTCTTACCGGATATTGAAAACGATGCTGGGAATCACTGTTCAGGGAGGCCTATGCTGGTGCCAGCCGTCGGGGCCTCTGAACTCCGAAGATTCCCGATGCGGTGTTTGCCGACGACTGCCGGACGGGTCCGTGAGAGAAGGACACGATGGGCTGGAAGGTCAGGCGAAGGCTGCGCGGAGGTACCCGCCGCGGTGCCCAGTGGCTCGCACTTGCCGTCGCCGTAGCAGTGTCAAGCGGGACCAGCCAGCCGCCACCGCCGCCGCAGAACGAACCAGCTCCCGTCATCACGGCCGCTCCGGCCGTCGCGGCGGCTGTGCCGGATGCAACTGCGGCGACCCGGGCAGCGAGGCCCGGCCACGTCTTTGTGATCAACCTCGAGAACAGGGGATATGGCACGGTCTGGGGTCCGGCGTCGAAAGCCCCTTATCTATCCAAGTTTCTGCGCGCCCGGGGTGTCCTGCTGTCCCAGTACTACGCGATCGCCCACCATTCGTTGCCGAACTATCTGGCGCAGATTTCCGGGCAGCCACCGAACGCGAAGACCCGTGCCGACTGCGGGACCTATGCGCGGTTCAGGCCCGCCGGTCCTCCGTACCGCGGCGTCCTCAGGGGCGCCGGTTGCCTCTACCCCCGCTCTGTTCCCACAGTTGCCGGGCAGCTGACTGCGGCCAGGAAGAGCTGGAAGGGGTACATGGAGGACATGCGCATCCCGTGCCGGCATCCGCGGCCCGGCGGCAAGGACGGGAGCCAGGGGGCCAGACGCGGTGACCAGTACGCGACGCGGCACAACCCCTTCGTGTATTTCGAAGGGATCACTGCCTCGCCGGACTGCCGGCGGCGGGTGGTTGATTTCCGGGCACTGGCCGTTGATCTGCGGTCAGCGGCGACGACGCCGAACCTCTCCTACATCACGCCCAACCTGTGCAACGACGGCCACGACAGCCCGTGCGTCGACCGGCGACCCGGCGGCCTGGCCACCGCGGACGCCTGGCTCCGGCGGCTGGTGCCGGCCATTCTGCGTTCCCCTGCGTTCCGGCACGACGGGGTCCTGGTCATCACGTTCGACGAAGCCGAAGGGCGATCGGCCGGCCCTCCCGGCAGGCCCGGAGGGACTGCAGGGGGACGGGTGGGTGCACTGGTGCTCTCGCCTTTTGTCAGGGGCGGCACAACCTCCAACCGCTTCTACAACCACTACAGCCTGTTGGCCAGCATCGAGGACATCTTCCGGGTGCCCCGCCTCGGTGTTGCCCGCGGCGCGGGAGTGAACAGCTTCGGACCCGACGTCTTCAACGCCCCGCGCTGACGTTCTCTTCCGCGTTGGCGCCGAACGGACCTCCCACGTGGGGGATAGGCGGTCAAGATATCCCCAAGGTGGCGCCGCTAGCGTGTATTCATGGAAGACCCATGTTCGTCGGTGACGCCGCCCTAAACCGGCCGCATATCCATGCCCCTGGGAGAACCGGGTGGCCACGCTGCGCCTGCACAACTATTTCGGGATGGCCGGCCCCCTGATACCGTGCCCGAGGTCACTGCCGCTAGACTCGTCCTGAACGCGGCGGGGGCCGCGCCTCATAACTGCGTCCCGGCACCAGCGGCTGAGCGGCGCCGCACAGGATGGTCTCGATGTCTCTAACGCGCCGAACACGCTTCTCTGCCGCCGTCATGTCCGCCGGCATCGCCGGCCTGGTGGCATCGGCCCTCATTGTGCCCTCCGCTTCAGCGGCCGACGGCGACCCCCACCTGCCGTCCATCCCGCGCCGGCCGTCCGTGTCCACCCCGCCCACGGACCAGTTCATCGTCAAGTTCAAGGACCCGGCCCGGTCCGGCACTGCGCTCCGCGCGCAGTCCTTCGGCCGCGCCGCCGCCAAGCTCGGCGCCACCGCGAAGGACGTCCGCGCCACCGCCAGCGGCGCCCGCGTGGTCCGCACCAGCAAGGAACTGGGCGATGGCGACGCCGAGAAAATGCTCGCCTCGCTGCGCGCCGATCCCGCCGTGGCCTACGCCGAGCCGGACGTGAAGCTGCAGGCCAAATTCGCGGAACCGAACGACCAGTTCTTCCCCTGGCAGTGGAACCTGTCCGCGGAAACCGGCGGCATCCGCGCTACCCGCGCCTGGGACGTCACCCAGGGCGCCGGCCAGGTGGTGGCCGTCATCGATACGGGCAAGACCAGCCACGTGGACCTGAACGCGAACATGCTCCCCGGCTACGACATGATTGCCGACGCCGGGGACGCCCGAGACGGCGACGGCCGCGACCCCGACGCCACGGACGAGGGCGACTGGTCCACCCCGGGCCAGTGCGCCGAAGGCTCGGCGGAAATGTCGTCCTCCTGGCACGGCACGCACGTGGCCGGCATCATCGCCGCCGTGGCCAACAACAACCGCGAAGGCATCGCCGGCATCGCGCCGAAGGCCAAGATCCTGCCCGTCCGCGTGCTCGGTCCCTGCGGCGGCCAGCTCTCCGACATCGCCGACGCCATCGTCTGGGCCTCCGGCGGCGCGGTGGACGGCGTGCCGGCCAACCCGAACCCCGCGCGCGTGATCAACCTCAGCCTCGGCGGCACGGAAGCCTGCTCGCAGACGTTCCAGACCGCCATCGACACCGCCACCGCCCGCGGCTCGGTGGTGGTGGCGGCGGCCGGCAACGAGATGGCGCAGGCCTCCACGTCCAGCCCGGCCAACTGCAAGAACGTCATCGCCGTTGCGGCCAGCGGCCGCACCGGCGCCCTGGCGCCGTACTCAAACTTCGGATCCGCCGTCGACATCACCGCCCCCGGCGGTGACATGACGCCCACCAACGCCGCCGAGCCGGACAGCGGCGTCCAGAACGGCATCCTCTCCACCCTGAACGACGGCCCCCAGACCTTCGGCACGGAAGCCTACTTCTTTGCCGAAGGCACGTCCGCCGCGGCACCGCACGTGTCCGCCGCGGCCGCGCTGCTCATGGCCCAGATGGGCCCGACGGCGACCCCCGCCGCCGTCGAAGCCCGCCTCAAGCGCACCGCACGGCCCATGACCGGCGGCTGCCCGCAGGGCTGCGGCGCCGGCCGGCTGGACGCCGCCGGCGCGGTGCTGCACTTCAGCACGGTCCTCGCCGCGGGCGACTTCACCGGCGACGGCAAGGCCGACGTCCTGGCGCGGGAGAACTCCGGCTTCCTGTGGCTGTACCCGGGCAACGGCCGCGGCGGCTGGCTTGCCCGCAAGCAGGTGGGCTCCGGCTGGAACGGCTTCACCACCCTCGTGGCCCCCGGCGACTTCAACGGCGACCGGCGCGCGGACGTTCTGGCCCGCGACACCACGGGCGCCCTCTGGCTCTACCCGGGCAACGGCAGTGGCGGCTGGCTGCCCCGCGTCAAGGTGGGCTCGGGCTGGAACGGATTTAACGCCATCACCGGTGCCGGCGACATCAACGGCGACGGCAAAGCGGACGTCCTGGCCCGCGACACCACCGGCGCCCTCTGGCTGTACCCCGGCAACGGCCGCGGCGGCTGGCTCGCCCGGACCAAGGTGGGCGCGGGCTGGAACTCCATGACCGCCGTCGTCGGCCCCGGTGACATCACCGGCGACCGCAAGGCGGACCTGCTGGCGCGCGACGCCGCCGGCGTCCTGTACCGCTACCCCAACAACGGCCGCGGCGGGTTCGGCGGCAAGGTCCCGGTGGGCTCCGGCTGGAACTCCATGACCACCATCACGGGCCGCGGCGACTACAACGGCGACGCCAAGACGGACGTCCTGGCCGTGGACACCAACGGTGCGCTGTGGCTGTACTGGGGCAATGGGGTAGGCGGATTCTCCGGCCGGTCGGCTGCCGGCAGCGGCTGGGGCTAACCCACCAAGCGCGAACGCACACTTAAGCCCCACCGGCAGCGCGAACGCACACTTAAGCCCCGCCGTCGTTCAGGCCTCCTGAACTAGATGCCGGCCTTGACCAGGAGCGCGTCCAGCACCAGGAAGAAGTTGCCGCGGTGGTCGGCGGCCTTCGGGTCGGTCATGTACTGGATGGCCGCCCCGTCGTAGACCATCAGGAAGGTCCGCACCAGCGTCGCGGCGTCGAGGATGCACTTGTCGCCGTTGCTGTGGGCCGCGGCAGTGAAGAGGTTGCCCAGCTCCACTTCATAGGCGGGATAGATCTTCGCGGCCAGCGGGCTGGAGGCGGCATTGCGCGTTGCCCACAGAATGAGTTCGATTTCGGCGAGCAGGCTGCCGGGCTCTTCCTCGAGCGCGCGCCAGTAGTTTTCCGCCACCTGTTCCACGGCCTTGCGCAGTCCCAGGTGGACCGGCACGTCGCTGGAATAGCGGTTCAGGTTCTTCAGCCACGCCTCTGCGGCGGCGTCCATGAGCTCGCTCTTGTCGCTGAAGCAGTAGTGTGCTGCGGCCAGGGGCGCGTTGGCCTCCTTGGCAATGGCCCGCATGGTCACATACTGGACACCTTCACGCCGCATCAGTTCCACGGTGGCTGCAATCAGCTGTTCTTTTCGATCGGCTGAGGATATCCGCATAGCTCACTCTCCAGTCTCCCGGTCCCGGCCCGGTTCCGCCCCGGCAGGGGGCATTTCCTTAAGACTATTGCTTGGATAAAGGTTACACACCATTGTCCTGAACAATTGACTGGAACGGGTGTCACGTAAACCATTGGGGCGGGGGAGTGTCTCCTCTGGCTGCCGTATGCTGGCTGGATGGCGCGCACGGCGAGAGAACGCATTGATGGTGACCCGATTTCGTCCGGCGTTTACAGTGCGCTCATGGACAGGATTTCGGACCTTCCATCCGCGCCGTGGCGGGATTCTGGTCAACATTGTTCTGACCAGGGAGCTCGAATCGGCCCGGATTCACCGGGCCGAGCGTGTGTCGGCCAACCGGTGGCACAACGAAGTCATCCTCAAGGACCCCGCAGAGATCGACGCCGAACTCCTCGCCTGGATCAGCGAAGGATATGCCCACACCGCGTGAATAGCTGACCCGCGTTGCCAGGAACGGGTGTCACGTTGAGCAGCGCGCTCATGCTTAAACGGGTCACTGCCTGGCCCTGGCCGCGTCACACCTTGGAAGGTGTTTGCGGTCCAGGGTGCCAGGCAGTGCAACCTGTATGCGCGCTCAGCCGTGCATGGCCCCGGATTACCTGGCGGCCACGATGTCCGGGACGGTCGCTCCGGTGTCCGTGTCCTGCGACGGTCCGTTGAGGTAGCGCTCCATGGAGTCGTCCATGGCGTTGAGCCAGCGGGTGTGGTGCTTGGTGGCCATGGTGCCGGTAACTACGGAGCGGTGCAGCATGTCGCGGTATCCCAGGATGTCTGTGTGCTTGTGGTGCATCCAGTCCTTGAACAGCTGGGACACGGCGTCCAGGTCAAACGGCGGGTAGTCCGTGGCGTCAATGAGTTCACGCAGGTAGTCCGTCTGGAAATCGGCCTCCGCGTCATGGTCCGGCAGGGCGGCCTGGCGCTCGAGCCAAAGCTGGATGTCCGCCTCGCGCTCGGCAAGGGACGGCAGGTCAATCGCTCCGGTCATGACGTCGCGGGCAAACCAGGCCTGCGCGTCAAACATGTTGAACGTGTAGTACTGGTCCTGCGCACCCAGGTAGAACAGGTTGGTGTTCTGCTGCCACACCACGCCCTTGTAGAGGTTGCCCGGGTACAGCACGTTGGGCGACTTCAGCGAGAGCTCGCTGGGCAGGAACGGGTACTTGTGCTGGTAGCCGGTGCAAAGCACGACGGCGTCAAAGTCACCCTGGGTGCCGTCGCTGAAGTGCGCGGTGGGTCCCCGGAAATGGGTGACAAGTGGGCGCTCCACCGTGGTCTCCGGCCAGTGATAGCCCATGGGGGCAGAACGGTAGCTCATGGTGATGGACGCGGCGCCCATCTTGTGGGCCTGCATGCCGATGTCCTCAGCGGAGTAGCTGCTGCCGATCATGAGCAGGTTCTTGCCGTAGAAGCGTTCGGCTCCGCGGAAGTCGTGGGCGTGCAGGACCTCGCCCGGGAAGGTGTTGATGCCCTTGAACTCCGGGACTGCCGGGACGGAGAAGTGGCCGGTGGAGACTACGAGCTTGTCGAAGACGTGGGTCTCGGTGTGGTTGGTCTGGAGGTCCTCAACCGTCAGCGTGAATTCCTGCATGGCCTCGTTGTACGTGGTGTGGCGCGCAACGGTGTTGAACTGGACGTACTTGCGTACGTCGGACTTTTCGACGCGGCCCTTGATGTAGTCGAAAAGAACCTCGCGGGGCGGGAAGGACGAAATGGGACGGCCAAAGTGCTCGTCAAAGGAGTAGTCCGAGAACTCGAGGCACTCCTTGGGCCCGTTCGACCACAGGTGCCGGTACATGCTGGAGTGGACCGGCTCGCCCTGGGCGTCCAGGCCGATCCGCCAGCTGTTGTTCCACTGCCCGCCCCAGTCCTCGCGCTTCTCAAAGCACTTGATCTCGGGGATGTCGGCGCCTTTTTGGCGTGCTGATTCAAAGGCCCGCAGTTGTGCCATGCCGCTGGGGCCGGCGCCGATGATTCCTACTCGTAGTGTCATGCTTCTCTCCTCTTCCAATGTCTCTTGTGGGCCGCTGCTCTGCGGCCCTGTGGGTTGCGCTGCGTGCGCTGGCGGCACGTGGGTTGGGCCACGTGCGCCAGCCGCGTGCGCGGGGGAGTGCTTACGGAGTGCTTACTGGGTACTTACGGGGCGAAGGTGCGGTCGCCGGTGAAGAACCCCAGGCCGTACTCGGGGGTCTCGAACTTGACGGTGGTGCCCTTGGGGAAGAACAGGACGTCGCGCTCCTTTGCGTGCGTGACTTCCCCTGTCGTCTGGTCGGTGAGGATGAACTCGCCCTTGATGACCACCTTCATTTCGTCGTACGTGTACGTGTACACCAGGGGTTCGGAAGCCTTCAGTTCGAAGAAGCCGGCGCACATGACCGACCCCGTGGGGTTGTGGAGGGAGTCGCCGATTGCGGCGACCGTTCCGGGCTCGTCCATCGGCGGAAGGCCGAGGTAGCCGCCTTCCACCTTGTGGATGGATCCGGCCTTGCTGAGGGTTCCTACGAGGGTGGTTTCCATGGTCTCTCCTTGTGAATGGTGTTGGGAAGGGTTTTGCCAGAGTTGGTCACTTGGTGCAGGTGACGTTGCGGGGTGCAGGTGACGTTGCGCTTTGGGGCAAAGGGGACTGCGTTGGGATCAGGCCAGAGCCGTGGTTGAGGCTCCGGGGGATCGACTTCGAACGGGACATTCTCTGTGTCCAGAGGGCCCCGGCAGGCTCCGCGTCGAGGCTGCCGGTGTGATGCCAGTCACGCATCTCGTGTTCCAAAACTTTCACATGAACAGCTGTACAAGTCAACCGTTCAAGATGAAAAACATTTGCCGCCCGCTGTTGCCCGCTTCATGAAAAAAGCTTCCAGATCTTTCGTTCTGAACCATTGACTGGAACATGCGTCCCTGTCACTGTATTGAAAGTGCCGTGACGCAGATCACGATGACGCAATCTGATTTAGATTCCCAAGCAGAACCCGCAAAGCAGATTTCCCTACTTAAGAAACGGGTAAAGACAATGACCACAACCACCTCTCAGTCCCCGACGTCGACGACGGGGCAAGCGATCGATTTCTGGCCGGCGAAGTCCATGAAGGTCATGAAGGACGAATGGCCGCGGTTGCGGTGCAGGTTCATCAACTCCGATCCCATAGGTCCCTGGGACGAAGTCATCCTCTCGGAGTGGGAGTTGGAGGCCTGCGGCTGGGAGGACTTCCACCCCCACACCGAGACCAACTACGTGCTGGAAGGCGAGCTCCACATCGAGTGCGAGGGCCAGACCGTCATCCTGCGGCCGGGCGATTCGGCTCGCGTAAATCCCGGACGCACCGGCCGGTACTGGGCGCCCGTCTACGCGCGGATGGTCACTATTTACGGCCCCAACCCCGCAGGCGCGGAGTCACATTCCTTCCGTTACGTCGAAATCTGAGCGCTGAATTCTTCCGCAGTTCCCGGCACCGCCGAGGTCCACCCCTACTCCAACTCCTTGAAATTGGGTACACCGTGAGCACACTTGAAAAGCAGTACGCAGAAGAACTCAACGCCCGGCTGGCTGAATGGCAGACCGGCAGCCTGGAGCCCCCCGCCAGGTTCGCCGACATGCGGACCCTGATCGCCGTCACCATCGCCTTTCCCCTTGTCGCTTTGATCGTGGGGTGGTTCCTATGAGTCAGGCAACGACCGAAATCTCCACCTCCGGAACCGAAGGATCACTTCCCCTGCTGAGCCACGAGCGGAACTGGAGCCCCAAGGCCCTGTTCTTCAGTTCGGCCCAGGCTGCGGTAGCCACCTGGTGCTTCATCATCGGCGGATATGTGGCCTTCTACCTGCCGGCGGTGCAGGGCTCGGTGGTGATGATCGCGGCCATGCTGGCAGGAATGTTTCTGGTATTCCTGGCCACGGTGCCGATGGCAACCCGGTACGGGCTGGAGGCAGTGCGCTCAACACGGCCCGTCTTCGGAACCCGCGGTTCGCTCTTCACCGTGGCCCTGACCTTTCTCTTTACCATCGGGTGGGGAACCACGCTGATGATTTTCAGCGGAAAGTCCGCTGCCACGCTGCTGATCACTCTCGGCGTCGTCAGTGAATCCAACGGCCCCATCGCCCAGACGGTGAGCAGTCTCATCTGCCTTCTGGTGGTGTGGGCGCTCATCAGCCGCGGCCCCGGCATCCTCCGCAGGGTGGGGGTCATCGTTGCCTGCTCGGTCCTTGCGCTCGGGGTCATGGTCATCGTGGTGATTGTGGCCAAGGTGGGCTGGGGTGCCCTCCTCGACGCCAAGCCGAGCGCCGCCAGCGGCAACAAGCTCCTGGACTACACCACCGCCATCGAACTCATGCTCGCCACGGCCCTGTCCTGGTGGCCGTATGTGGGCGGCATGACGCGGTTCTCCAAGAGCACCAAGAAGTCGGTCCTGCCGGTAACGCTGGGCCTGGGCCTCGCCCTGGCGGTGATCTGCCTGATCGGGCTCTACACCGGACTGGTATTCCCGGACTCCGGCGGAAACCCATTGCCCGGGCTGCTGGAAATCGGCGGCGTGTGGCTGGCACTGCCGGCGTTCGCGTTCATCATCATTGCCAACGTGGGCACGGCGATGGTGGGCACCTACACGGCAGCACTTTCCCTCAAGCAGCAGCCTGCCATCGACGCCCGCGTCAGCTGGAGGGGGTCAACCACGTTGGCAAGCCTGACGGTGGCCGTGGTGATCCTGTTCCTGGCGGAGCCCTTCTACGCCAATTTCGGAACGTTCCTCACCTTCTCAGCCGTGGTCTTTGGCCCGCTGTGCGGGCTCCAGATCGCCGACTACTTCATCATCAGGAAACAGCGCCTGGACCTGGACGGTCTCTATAACGACGGCGCCGGGCAGGCGTACTGGTACTGGAAGGGCGTGAACGTGGCCGGCTTTGTCAGCATGGCAATCGGCGTCGTGGTTTACCTGCTTCTGCTCGACCCGGTCACGTTTGCATCGGCCCCACTGTTTGCCTTCACGACGGCAACGCTGCCGTCAACGCTGGCCACGGTGGCCGTCTATGTGCTCCTGGCGCGGCTTCAGCCCAAGGCCTTCGGGGCAAGCGCGCCGCCCCTCGATGCCAGCAAGGTGCACTGACAACCCGGCGCATTGACAGGCCCGGGCACCTCCAACTGCACAGCGCGAACGCACAGTTGTGTCCCACCGGCGTCCGCGTTCACAGGACGGGCACTGGCACCGGCCCGTGCCGCCCGCCGAACGGATCAATGAGCAGCACCGCGTACCTGTACTGGGGCCTGGGCATGACGCTCAGGCCCTGGGACGCCGGAACCGGGTCCCCGGCGGGACCGGGGTCCGGGGCCAGACTCGACTTTCCGCGCCAGAGCTGCATTGTCCACGCTGGAGTGTTTGGGGGCAGGGTGGGCAGGCCCGTGGCCTGGATCGACACGGCTACGGGGGTGTGCAAGAAGTCGAGGGTGGGTACGCTACCCCGGAAACCGATCCATGCGGGCGTGGAATATGCGCCCCACGGCGACGGGATCCTCTCGTACCGGAGCCCGGTGGAACGGATCTCGCCGCCGATGGCGGTGTCTCCTGACGCGAGGGTGGGTTCCGGCGGATACCGGACGCAGGCGGCAACCGCTGTTCGTTGCCAGGGCCGTCCGTGGATCTTTGCGCTGCCTTCATACACGGTGCCTTCATCCATGCCCGGGTTACCCGTGACTGGTTCCAGCGTCAGCGTGGTGATCTGGGGCCAAAACACGGGCTCCGCATCCGCCACGTATTCCACCAGGCGGGCCTCGATACGTGCCTCCGGTTCCCCGCTGATGCGCAGGCTGGCCAGCACCGCCGCGGGCGGACGGCTGACACGGACGGTGACGGCAGCGGTGCCGTCCTCTGCGACGGACGTTTGTATGTCCGGCACGGGCGGGAAATCGCTGCGGGGCACCACGACGGCGGCCGGTTCCGTCCGCTCGAACGGCGTGGACACCGCCTCCGTGGGCGGGTTCCCCGGGATGGTGGTGACGGCCACGGCCCGGGCGAACACCACACCGTCGGTTCCGGAGGGCAGCTCGATGGTTGCCAGGGCAGCGCCGTCCACCACCGGGTAGGCCTTCGTCGATGCCCAGAAGTAGAGGCTTCGCCGGTCCTGGCCGGCCATGGCGCGCCGGATGGTTGCCGCACGTTCTGCGCGCGGTTCCGCCGGGTCCGGGGCAGGCAGGCCGAAGGCGCGTCTGAGCGTCGTTTCACCGGCGAGCAGGACGCGGTAGGCGCGGGCGTTGGGCGCCGCGGTGATGGCCAGCGTGACCGTCACGGTGGGGCTGTTGCCGCGGCGGGTGCTGGCGATGAGCCGGGGGCTGGCCACCGGCGCCCGGACCGGGCGCGGGTCAACGATCCGGGCGGTGAGGGCAACCGGGGAGGAGGTTCCGCCGTCGTCGTTAATGCTCAGCAGCGTCAGGGTGTCCACGGCAACTTCGCCCGGCACCGTTTCCCGCGCTGCGAACTCGACGGTGTGGGTGATGATCCCGTCCTCGACGTCGCCGAAGCTGAGGTTGAAGTACCGCGGGGAGGGTTCCCGGGGAACGGTGACGCTTAGCAGGGTCAGCGGGACGGCTCCGGGACCGGCCGGCCACGGCACCCTGATGTCGGCGCGCACCGTCGCGGAAGAAGCGGGGCCGTCTCCGCCGGGGACGGCGCCGGGTATGACGAGCGTGGTGCCCTGCGGCGGGGGAACGGGCGGCCGCGCGGGCCGGTGGAGGTCCGCTTCGCCCGCGTCGCCCCACCGACCCAGCCAGTCCTGGACGCTCACGCCCACCGTGACGGATGCGTACTCGCCGGGGATCCCTGCTGCCGTGAGAACGTGCCGGCCGTGCAGTTTGGAGTACCCCGCGATCATCGGGGCGGGTGCGCCCGGGTCACCTGGGTGCAGGGTCTTGGCCGCTGGCGCCGTTTGAACGAAGGCCACCTCGCCGCGGGGCACCAGCTTGTCGATGCCCACCGTGGCCGACCATTGGTCCGTGGTGACGGCGTTCCACGAGGAACCAAGCTCCAGAAGTTCGGGCGTGCCGGGCCCGTCCTGGGACCACTCGCGCAGGTACGGGATGGGAACGGCCAGCAGGGTGAGTTCCCAGTGGCTGCCGTCTTCGAGCGGCAGGAAATCGCTGGTGGCCTGCTTCAGGTCGAAAAATCCAGGGATCTCCGCGTCGTAGAACCTTTCGGTCTGAGCGTCCTGTGGCGCAGGTGACTGTCCGGGATGGAACAGCCGGTACACGGGGATGAAGGCGGCGGCGAGCCCTAACTGGTTGGGGGCGTCGGTCGGATCCGGTTCCGCTTCAGGGTCAAGGGTGCCCGACAGTCCCTGCCAGCGTGCGACGCCGGGATCAACGGACGCCTGCAGGTACGCGTTGTCGGCGGGCTGGGACACAGTGGTGCCGCCGGCCTCGCCGTCGATGGTTCCCCGCACGCCGCTGCCGAGGGCTCTGTAGGCCTTCCGGCACCACGCTTCCACGCCCTGGACCGGTGTGCCGGTGCTCGGGTCGGGTGGCGGCTCAACGATCGAGTGGATCCGGGCGAATTCACGGTTGGGGTCGGGTTCGTAATCTCCCGGACGCTCCTGGTCGGAGGGCAGCCGATAGAGGGGTGCGGAGCGGCCGACGCGGTCTTTCCAGTCGTCACTGCCATTGGGGTCGGGAAGATAGTAGGGAGCTATCTGTTGTGCTGTCTCGTCTGGCAGCGATGCGCGGCCGAGCACACGGGCTTGGCTGAGGTCGACGCTGCTGCTGCCAACATAAGCCCATGCCTCTGAGACCCACCCGCGGCCGGTGATTCGCACCACTTGGCAGTCCGCGGAGGCGAGTCGCCAGTGGGTGGATTCAGGGGGACCAGGCTTTGACCTGGCCGCGTTGACCGGCCACAGGCCCTGCCGGGTGAGGAGGGAGTCGGCAGCCGATACTGTGAATTCGCCTTCACCTTGGATGAAGGCCCAGCCCAGCACCTCTGGTCCCGGCGCGGGTTTGTCGAAGAACAGCGTGAGCTCCTGGCCCTGGTCGGCGTCGATTTGCCAGCTGCCGGGTCCGCCGGTTCCGAAGTACTGCAGCAAGTTCGCGTCGCGGCAGCTGTCAGCGTTGGGCTTCAGGTCCACGACCAGGGTCGGGCCGGCGGGCAGGCCCCCGTCCCGTCCCATGGTGACGTGCCAGTGGACGCCGTCCGGAATGTTGGGATCAGATCCCGGTCCGCGCAGCCAGGCGATGTCGCCGAAGGCGGTGGCGCGCTCGCAGAAGAGGATGCTCATGGCTGGTCTCCTGCCGTCAGGATCGCACTGGTGAAACGCGGCGGAGCCGTCACCGTCACCCCGCAGGTGAATTCGGCGAGGCGGTCGGTGGCCCGGATTTCCAGGACCGCAGGCGCACTGACATTCAGGGGCGTGGCGGCAAGCCAGAGTGCCGTGGTGCCTGCCCTGTTCACGACGCGGAGAGGCAGCTCCGTTCCTGCGAGCTTCACGTCCCGCAGTCCCATCCGGCGGGATTCATCGCGGATGAGCGGTTCTGTCGATTCGAGCAGCAGGCCGGCCAGGGCCCATCCGCCATCGGCCGGCGCCCAGAGCAGGCTGGAACGGTTGGACCGGACGGGCCGGAGCGGAGGCAAGCCGAGGGCGTCAACCAAAAGCTCAAGCCGGGCGTCGTCCTGGACCTGCCCGGCCGCCGTCGTTATCTGAACAACCTGCAGGTCGCCGTGGGCTGCCCCGGACCCACCGGAAGCGAACCCGAAGGAATGCAGAAGATCAGCCGGGCCGGTGTAGTTCGACGTAGTAAAGGTGATGCCGCCAATGGAGGGTGTCCACGTGTCCGGATGCGTGTTTCCCGCTTCCGGCAGGACGCAGGAGAGCTCGTAGCTGGCGCCCTTTTCCAGGTCCTGCTGCACGGTCAGGGTTGACTCCGTTGGCGGGACCGGGCATCCGACGTCCCTGCCTGCCAGTTCGACTGCCACCGCCAGGGGCAGCTTCGGTTTCGACTTTGCGGGCTGGGGGAAGGGAACGGTGTAGATATCGGGTGCCGGTTTGTCGACGCGGCGCAGGAGGAGGCCGACGTCGCGGTCATAAAGCCCGGCGAGTTCCACGATGTGCATGGCCAGGAACTCGATGCCCGGGCGGTCGGCGGGGAACAGGAATTCGGTGTGGTCCGCGGGCGTGAAGCCTTTGACGTACCGGGCCAGGTAGGCGGGCTTGAAGGTATCGAGCAGAAGGCTGGTGGCAAGGTGGGCTTCGATCTGGCCGCCCGTGGCCGTGAAGGCAAGGCCAGCGGACTCCACCAGCTTCCATGCCGAGGAATACCCGGACGCGGTGCCGGCTTTCACCAGTTCCGAGGCCTGCTGCGGTGTGGCCGGTTTGGCGGGCGGGGAGGGGTCCTTGCCGGCGGTGGCGAAGTACCAGGACCGGGTGAACGGGCCGGGCCCCGAACTGGCCGGGGCCGCGGTGATGCCTGCGACGTTGAGCGCGCTGTCCCAGCCCAGGGTTACGGTGATGCGGTACCGGTGCCCCGGGGTCAGCAGCCGGCTCAGCTTTGCGGGGTTGACCGAGCCTGCCGCGTCGGCGTCGTTGGAGGCCTTCTGTGCGTCCCGGCCGCGTTTGGCTGCGGCGCGGTCCTTCGCTGTGGTCGCCACCAGCCCCAGGATGTAGGCGGGCCGCCCCCAGTCGATTTCAACGCCGATCACGGCGACCGGGTCGTCGGGCGAGTACGGCAGCACTATGGTGACCACGACGCCCAAGCCGTCGTCTGTCTGGTCCCCCGGAACCACCGACACCGCCACCGTCCTGCCGCCCTGCGTGCGTGCCGAAGCGGTTCCGGTGTAGACGCCGTCGGGACTTTCGCCGTCGTTCATGGCAAGCAGGAGGTGCAACCTGCCGTCCACCACCGGCTCATCAAGGGTAATGATGGTCCGCATCCTCGGGGGCTGCTCGGGCTGGATGAAGACTGAGCCGGTGAGGTGCAGCGCGCGTCCGAACCGCCGGCCGTCCGCTGCCGCTTCCGAGGAGAGCGCCGCTGGGCCGGTTGGAATGGTGGCGGCGGGAAGCGTGGGCGGCTCACCCATGGCGGTCACAGGCACGGTGTTGACGGTGAATCCGGTGCCGTTGGCAAACGCCTGCAGGGTACGGGCATCCCACTCGGAGTGTTCGGCCGGGACATGCCACTCCGCCGTGTCCAGGGGAGTGGCATCCCTGCCCACCGCCCAGCCCGGCCCTTCCGGGGCGGTCCAGAGGCAGGCGCCGCCGATGAGCTGGGCGGGGTCCATCATCGGCTTCAGGCGGCTCCCATCGCCGGCGATGTGCGCCGCCCACGCCAGGAGAGTGCGCCGCAGCAGGACCAGTTCGCGGGCGTTGGACGTTCCGGCCGGCCACGTCCCGGTGCCCGCCGGCGGCTGCCAGCGCGACGTGTCGTAGAGCGGGACGGTGGTCATGACCCAGGGGTTCGTGATGTCCTCGAGCACCACGTCCTGCAGCGTCCACGTGATGCTGGCACCCCCGGAACTGACCAGGCCAAGGTTGACCGATGGTGCCGGCGAGGTGATGCTGGTGGCCGCGACGGCGGGTGCGATCGGAAAGGCAAGGACGGGCACGACGTCGGGCCAGACGGTGGGCGCTTTGGTCCAGCCGCCGTCGGGGTTGGGTCCGCTGCCGGTGGCCGGGCGCTGCGGGGAAGCGGTGGTGCCGTCGCCGGCGGTGCCGGCGTCGCCGTCGCCGTCTGTGCCGGCTGCGGGGCCGGCGTCGGTAGTAGCGGGGAGGGAACGGCCCAGGCCGTCGGCGAGGAACACGTCCGGCCAGGGCCAGTCGCCGGGGCCCGGGACGGGCGCCAGCGGTGCCGGTGCGGCGTCCAGGGTGTTGAACGTGATGCATTTGCGGAGGGTGTCAAAGAACAGGTCCACCTCGCCGCAAACCTGCAGCTTGTAGGCGTACTGGATGTCGCCTGCAGCGTCGGTCCAGATCTGGAGGGCCACGTCTGCGGAGATTCCGATGTGGAAGGGCCCGATCCCCAGCGATCCGCTGACGTTGCCTGCGAGGCGGACCAGTTTTGGCCTGGTGCTGATGAGCGCGGCGAAACGGGAGGTGATCTCAGCCCAGAGGATGCCCTTGGCACCGATGACCACCTCGATGCCTGCCCCCATGCCGATGGTAAATCCCGTCGTGGCCGGGAAAGCGGGGTCTCCCATCAGGCTGGGCGTGTTGATTCCGGCCCCGTGCACCATGAGGAATGCCCAGCCTTGGCAGGCGAACGGTGTATCCGGCAGGACCGTTGCCTTGATGGGGCCGGGCGGCCGGTTTGTCGGCGCCATGATGCCGTCGTCGCTGCCGGTCCGGATCCACCAGTTGGCGCCGCGGAAGGGGAAATGCGCTGCCAGCGGCACTTTTACCGTGACCAGATACCTGATGGAAAACTCCCCGGCGACGGCGATGTCTAGTGCGTCGGCGGTGGCGGCGACCCCGCCGAAGACGGTGATCTCGAAATTTGGGGGCGGCGGATTCTCCGCCCGGGTTTTCAACTGGTTCAGTATTGTGCGGGTCAGGGTTTGGCGCTGGGCCAGCAGGCTCCCGTCGAGGCCAATGCGCAGGTCGAAGGCGGGGACGGTGACGCCGAGGACGCCCAGGGAGCTGAAGAAGAAGCCGTTGTCCGGTGCGGTGCCGATGCTGGCGCCGATGCCGATGGTCATGTTGCCCGGTCCGAAGTCCAAGGCGTCCCAGGGTTTCCATTTCCGGAGCGACAGGAATGGGTTGGGCGGATCCAGGGCGGTCATGCGGGCGTTGTGTCCGAAGGTTCCGAGCACTCCGTACAGGCCAAGCCCGGTGGGGCCGAGGGGGATGGGGCCGGGAAGGTCAACGGCGAACCCGATCTCCATCTTGCGGCCCAGGGGAAAGTCCGCGTAACGCAGGAAGCCGAGGGCGGCCACTCCGACGGGCGGGACCTCGACGCCCAGGACCACGGAGAAACCGCCCTGCGTGAAGGACACCTGGCCCTCGCCGCTGAGGAGGCCTGGAACATCGACGCCGGCAATCAGGCCCCGCAATCCGAGCGAGATGTCACCGTTGTCGAAGGTGGCGCGGACCGTGGCACCGCTGATCCTGACGGGGCCGAGATCCACGACAAAGCGCAGGTCCACCTCGAACCACGTGGAGCCGTGCCCGGAGCGCGTGCCCACGATGTCCAGGAGCGATCCAGGTGTGTCCACCGTCCATTCACCCGGATCAACCACCTCGGCCCGCGACCGGGAGAAGTCCAGCGTCAGCATCTCGCCCGGGCTCTGGGTGGGATCGACGGCAGCCATGACATCCCGCCACCGCACCCGCAGGGGACGGGCGTCCGGGCGCATGCCTACTGCCAGTGGGCCGCAGCGCCAAAGGTCGGCCGTTACCCGGCCTTCGACGTCGAGCAGGGCGATGACCTTGCCGGATTGCTGGACCGAGGCATCGAGCGTAACCCCATAGAGGGTGAAACCGCCCTGGACCGCCAGTTCCCGGCCGAGGAGCGCTGCGGTGGCAAACAGGGCCGCGGTGGCGGGGCCCGGCGAGTCGGCGGCAATCGCCGGGGCGAGGACGGTCGTAATGGCCGCCGCGATGTCGCCCGGGCTGTCACCGAAGGCACTTAGGAGCCCGGCAGCCGCTTCCGACTCCAGCGTCACGGTCACGTGCAGGGCACCAGGATCTTCGGGAGGCCGGGTCATGCCCGCGCGGACCCGCAAGTGCCTATCCACCGTCGGTCCGGCCGCCCCCAGCAGGCCATCACCTTGTGGCAGTTCGAGAATCACCGAGGCGCCGGTAGGGACAAGCTGGTCAAGGGATTCCGCATTGGGCAGCTCCCACGACAACGTCCCACTGATGGCCGGGGGAATCCCTCCGCCGCCGACGGGGACCGGCTGGATCTTCGCTTCGCCCTTCAGGGGGCCGCTGCCCCATTCCAGGGTGGCCTCACAGGCCACGCCACCAACCGCGGGTACAGACTCCGGCAGGACGAACTCCGTACCCACCAGCCTGAACCTCCCGCCGTCGGCCGTTATTGTTTCCGGCAGCTGCAGGCCGATGCCGCCGGGAAGCAGCAGGGTCCGGGGGTGCGGGGACAGCGAAAGGCGGGAAACGTCTATGGCAGGCGGGCGGACCCGGGAGAGGAGGATCTTGAGGGTTCCTGTTGCCGTCAGGCTGGCCGGTCCCCCCGCAGCGGTGTAGCGGACCCGCCGGCGCTGGCCTGTGGCAATCTCCGTTCGGGTGGCGGCCCGCACAGTGGAGGGCAGGCTCAGCGCAAGCCCATTCAGGTTGAGCGTCACGGTGGCTTGTGCGCTGTCCGGCGATGCGGCGGCTGACACGGTCACGGGGCCCGTGAACGTCGTCCCCAGCACGTTGGGCATGGTCTGCTGAGTCGCCACTGTTACAGTGCTTGGCACAGCCAGGTCAGCCGGCGCCGGGAGTGCCCTCAGGAGCGCGGCAACGGCGGAATCGAGGAGCATGCCGGTGCTGATGCCCTCCTGGTCAAGCTTTTCGAGAAGGTTCATCTGCGTCCCCTGAGATGTAGCCGGCAACGGCGAGGCGTTTTTGCGGTACCGCGAAATGTCCGCGTGCGGTGCGTGCCCATATGATGAACCCGGCCCAGACGGGCGTCAATGCGTTTTTTGCAGCGCGAACGCACAGTTGTGTCCCACCGGCGTGCGCCTTCACAGCTTCAGCACAGCGACGGGACAGAAGCGCCAAAGGCCCGGTGGACAGGATTAGGGGGAAAGCTCCGGAACCCTCGGAGCGGTACCGCCTGAGGAGCCAAACCATGCACACGGAGACCCGCCCCACCCCTGTTGCTCACACCGATGGTCCACACCCTGCCATCCAGCAGGGGAGCGCACCTCAAGGCTCCGGGCCGGTCCCTCCGGCTTTCGGCGCTGTGCCGCCTGTCCCGCCGGGCCGCCCGGGCCGCCCGCGGGACAGGAAGCGGGTTGGCCCGGCGGTCTTCGTCACCTGCCTGGTGGCGGCGGGCCTGCTGGGCGGAGGTGTGGCCAGCGGGGCCTCGGCTCTGCTGCACAGCGCGGCGGCGAAGACCACCACCACGGCGCAGGCAGCCATCAGCCCGGTCATCGTCAACAACACCGAGAGTGTGAACGCCGTGACGGCCGCAGCGCAGAAGGCCTCACCCAGCGTGGTGACCATCAGCGTCAGCTCCGGCAGTTCCGGAGGAACGGGCTCGGGCATCATCCTGGACACCGAGGGCCACATCCTCACCAACACGCACGTGGTGACCCTGGACGGGGCGGCCGCGGATGCCGCCGTCGAGGTCCGCACGCACGACGGGCAGGTCTACAAGGCCACGGTCGTGGGCACCGACCCGCTCTCCGACCTGGCCGTCATCAAGATCGACGCGCAGGGACTGACGCCGGCAACCCTCGGTGACTCCGGCGCCGTCAACGTCGGCGACACCGCCATCGCCATCGGCGCACCCCTGGGCCTCAGCGGCACGGTTACAGACGGCATCGTCTCCGCCGTGAACCGCACCATCGAGACCGCGTCGTCCGCCACCTCCGGCGGAACCTCGTCTGACGGATCTTCTTCTGACGGGTCCTCGTCCCAGGGCGGAAGCTCGTCGCAGAACCCGTTCGGTTCTTCCCAGCAGGGGCTTTCGGCTTCCGCCCAGGACTCCATCAGCATCAACGTCATCCAGACGGACGCGGCCATCAACCCGGGTAATTCCGGCGGCGCCCTGGTGAATGCGCAGGGCGAGATCATCGGCGTCAACGTCGCCATCGCGTCCGCCGGATCGTCGTCGTCCTCGTCCGCCCAGAGCGGCAATATCGGCGTCGGCTTCTCCATCCCCATCAACCAGGCCAAGCGGGTGGCGGAGGAAATCATCTCCACGGGCAAGGCGACCCATGGCCAGCTGGGACTGTCCGTTCAGGACAAAACGTCAGGGTCGTCGTCGGACTTCACCGCCGGCGCCGAGGTGGCCTCGGTGACCGCCGGGTCCGCCGCGGACAAGGCCGGGCTGAAAGCCGGCGACGTGGTCACCGGCCTGGCCGGCCGGACGGTCACCGATGCCTCCGAGCTGACGGCAGCCGCCCGCGAGCAGGCCGCCGGGGCCACCGTGAAGATCACCTTCCAGCGTGACGGCCAGGAACAGACCGCGGATATCACCCTGGGCGCGGCATCCTAGAAACGGTCTCTGTGCTCCCGGTCCTAAACCGACTCCCAAAACCGGGGTATCAGATAAGCCGTCATGCCGTGGAACCTGCAGGGCTGGGTCGGTGATTCGCCTACCTGCTGGTTGGTAGTTGGGTGGCCGTTATGGGAACCTGATTTCATGGGCACACGAGACCTTTCAGAGCCTCAGCGGAAGATCCTTGAAGCAGCGGTCGCGGTATTCAGCGCGCATGGCTACCGGGGCGGATCGCTCAACGACGTCGCCAAGCGATCGGGATACACCCGCGCCGGACTGCTGCACCATTACCCGAGTAAAGAGGCCATGCTCCTTGCTCTGTTGGATCTTCGGGACCGGGAGCTCGAGCTCGAAAGTTGGGGGAATGACCCCGAGCAGGGGATTCACGACATGCTGAGGACACTTCCGGCAATGGTGGACCGGATTCTCAAGGACCGGGTGCTGATCCAACTCGGCCATGTACTCACCAGCGAAGCGTCCCACCCGGAGCATCCCGCCCGGGACTGGGCTGCGAACCGCCACCGGACGCTGCGCGGACGGATGGCCGCGGCAATTGAACGGTCCATCGGCCGCGGCGAGCTTGCTCCGGGTACTGACGCAGATTCTTTGGCTGCGCTTCTGCTCGGCGCCGTCGAAGGCGTGGAGGCCCAGTGGCTGGTCGATCCGGAAGTGGATCCCCGCAGGTGTGCCCAGACGCTTTTGTTGATGCTGGATGCACTGACGGTCGGGTCTGCGACGGACCGTCCAGGCAAGGGCTCCTCGGGAGCGCCCCTGCCCGCTGCCTAGGAACCGGGGAAGCGGCAGGCAGGGGCACTGCCGGGCCATGGCGTAGGGATCCGGGCGGGGCTCGGCCACGGGACGCCTGTCGGCGCCTGCTGGCGCCCGCAGCCCCGGGCGCCTGCCGGCGCCTGCCGAAGTAGGGGCGTGCTGGTGTTGGAGTTTTCATTGATCCTGCACAACTTTTCAAATTGACCTACCAACATGTAGGTATATGTGGTTCAATTGTGATTGCAGCCACACGATGATCGGCGAATCGGGCAATCTCCATTTCCGCGGCATCCGTGTCGGCATAACTTTTGAATCGTTCCAATCAGGTGATGGCCTCCTTAGCGGAGGTTGCTTCAAGGAAGAAGTAAAAATGTCAGTTACGCATCCTGCGCGCCGCCCGAACCCATGGTGGGTCGCCACCGTATCCGGTATGGCCTCCTACATTGATGCTGCAGCAATCATCAGCTTCGGGATCGTGGTGACGATCTACGCCTCGGTTCTGGGGTTCGGTCCCACTGAGATCGGTCTGGTGTCCGGCGGCCTCACTTTCGGCATCGCCATCGGCGCCTTTGCGGGCGGTCGGCTTGGTGACCGGTTCGGTCGCCGTCCCGTCTTCACCGTAACGATGGTTGTGATCATCGTCGGTGTGCTGGTCATGATTCTGGCGAACAATTTCGCATTCGCCCTGACCGGTGCCGTTCTCGTAGGACTCGGAACAGGTGCTGACCTGCCCGTGTCTTTGTCGACAATCTCTGAGGCGGGCAACGACCGCAATCGCGGCCGGCTGATCTCGCTGTCCAACATCCTGTGGCTCGTGGGAGTCGTGGCGGCGATGGTTCTTGGGATCAGCGTCGGCAACCTTGGTCACCTGGGAGGCCAGTTGCTTCTGGCACATATCGGCGTCATGGCGCTCATTGTTCTCGTCTGTCGCCTGACCATCCCTGAATCCGAGCTGTGGTTGAAGGCCCGCGCTGAGCGGAAGGCAGGAGTCGAAACGGTGCGAGCGGACCGCAGTGCCGTCAGGGAGCTGTTCAGCCGCACCTACGCGACGCCCTTTTTCGGACTCATCTTCTTTTATGCGCTGGTCAATCTCGCCGGCAATACTGCTGGCCAGTTCGGCACGTATTTGCTCGTCAATGTGGCCAAAGTGGACGTGTCGACCGCGTCGGGCCTGGGTCTGATCACACTTCCTGTTGCTCTCGTCGGCTATGCGGTTTTCATGAAGATCGCGGACAAGCCCTATCGATTCACTTGGTTCACCATCGGAGCCGGCCTCATGATCCTCGGCCAGGCAGTCATCGCGGTTTTCGGCTTTAGCGTGACCACGATGATCGTCGGCGGCATGATCGGCATCATCGGTGCCAGCTTCGCCGGAGAGACGATCCTTAAGGTCTGGGCACAGGAGTCCTTCCCGACGCTTCTGCGGACCACCGCGCAGGGGATCATTATCGCGGTTGCCCGATTCTCAGCAGCGGTACTGGCATCCGTCACACCCCTGATCCTTCAGGCCGGAGTCAGCACGCTCTACTGGTTCCTCACGGCAGTCACGGCCGCCGGTGTGATCACCGCCTGGGTCGTCTTCCGCAAGCGCGATCGCCACAACGAGTTCGACGTCGAAGACGAACTCGAGTCGGACCTCGACCCATCCATCCACGCGATCAGCACCAACTAACAACACCAAGGCGACGACCACAGGAATCAAGCGGCGGCGAAGGCGTAATGGGCCCGGAGACCCTGGCGTCAGCATGCTTTCCACTACCTCTCCCAAATAGTAAGGAACGAACATGTACCCTCAAGATCTACGTGTGAACGGGCTCATCGACCCTCTTGGCGTGGACCGCAATCCCGTTTTCGCTTGGAAGATCGGCACCAGTGAACGCGATGTGCTCCTCGTGCACGCCCAGGTGGAGCTCACTTCTGATACCGGAATGGTCTGGGACTCCGGGAAGCTGGCTACCCCCACCGTGCCTACGATCGAATACACCGGGCCGGCACTTACCCCCACTACGGCGTACCAGTGGCGTGCGCGCGTATGGAACCAGCACGATGTCGTATCGGAATGGTCAGCCCAGTCGGCGTTCGAGACTGGACTGCTCGGTACGGAGCTGGCTGACGCCCGTTGGATCCGCCTCGACGAAGAGACCCCCGTCGGCACCAAGGCACCGGTCCAGTACCTGCGCACCGAGTTCACGCTCGACGCACCGGTGCGGCGTGCCCGCTCCATCTCGACCGCGCTCGGCTGGTACCGCCTGCACGTCAATGGTGAGGATGCGACCGGTCCGGGCTTCTATCCCGGGTTCACCGCCTTCGAGTCCCGGGTCGAGTACCAGGTGCGGGACATCACCGCATTCGTGCAGGAGGGCCCAAACGCAGTGGGAATTCTGCTTTCCGACGGGCGGTTCCGGGGGCGGATCGGTGGAACAGCCGAGCCTGCCATGTACGGAAACCGCACGGCCGCGATCGCATACCTGGAGATCGAACTCGAAAACGGCCGGACCGTCAGGATCGTCACCGATGAGAACTGGGAGGGTGGCCACGGGGCGATCATTGACTCTGATCCGCGCGATGGCGAGACGATCGACGCACGGCTCCGCACGGACTGGGATGTTGTCAGTGGCCGGCTGGCAGAAGAGGTCGCGGTCGTGGCTGTCGACGAAAAGCGTGTGCTGGTCGGAGAATCCGCCCCGCCGATGCGTCCGGGTGACCACATTCCTGCGGTCGAGAACCGCACGGCGCCCTCTGGTGTTCAGATTGTCGACTTCGGCCAAAATGTTCACGGCGTTACGCGCTTGAGCGTTCGCGGCCCGGCAGGAGCTGTCGTGGCAGTGCGCACCAGCGAGGTGCTCACTACCACGGGGGAACTCGAACTCGACTACCTCATGCCCGGAATCGACGACAGCGTCCTTCATCTCGGACCGAACGTCTACACTCTTTCGGGGAGTGACGACGTCTTCGAGCCCACGTTCTGCACGCAGGGGTACCGTTACGTCTCCATCGAGGCTTCAGAGGGCATCGAGATACTCGACATCGTGAGCATTCCGGTCCATGCCGATCTTGAGTACCACGGGCGATTTGATAGCTCCAACCCATTGGTGAACCGCTTTCACGACAACGTGCTGTGGAGCATGAAGGGTAACTTCCTGGATGTCCCCACAGACTGCCCAACGCGTGAGCGCAGTGGATGGACCGGTGACGCTCAGGTCTTCGCCCACACGGCGCTGCTGTTCGCCGATGCGGCGCCCTTCCTCGGCAACTGGCTGACGGACGTACGTCTGCAGCAGCACTCTGACGGCACCATTCCGGACGTCGTTCCGATGGACGGGGAGAACTGGCGCGAAGGCGGCGAGCGGCACGAGCTAATGCCCGGGCTCCAACTGCCGCCGTCTGGTTCGGCCGGGTGGGGGGACGCGATCGTGCTGATCCCGTGGGACCTCTACGAGGCGACTGGCTCGCTGGCCCCGCTCCGCGAGAACTACGAAGCGATGGTGAAATGGATCGAGCGCTATGCCCGCATGGCCCGCTCCACCTCCACCGATGGTTATCTGGTGGACTCGGGGTACCACTGGGGCGAGTGGCTCGAGCCTGCCGGTGAGGGCGATGGAAACGACAACCTGATTGAAATGATCTCCGACCTTGCCAGCACCCCGCGGGCATGGGTGGCCACCGCCTACTTCGAACACTCGAGCCGGCGCCTGGCCCAGATCGCGAAACTCCTCGGCCGGGACGAGGACGTCAAGCATTTCACTGAGTACGCCGACGGCGCCCGCGCGGCGTGGCAGCGGACCTACATGGCCGATCAGGGCCTCCTCGAGCCGGACGCGCAGGCCACGTACGTCCGGGCGCTCGAGTTCGAACTGGTCCCCGAAACGCGGCGGGCACAGACGGCCGAGCGGCTCGTACAGCGAATCCGCGAGCACGACAACCACTTGGGCACCGGATTCCTCAGCACCGGATTCCTGCTCAAACAGCTCAGTGACAACGGCTACGGTGACGTCGCGCTCGATGTCCTCCTGCAGGAGGACGCGCCGTCCTGGTTGAACCAGGTGCAGCGCGGCGCCACGACCATCTGGGAGACGTGGACCGGTGTGGACGCTAACGGTCAGCCGACGGCCTCCTACAACCACTACTCTCCGGGCGGATCTGCCCGCTGGCTCTACGAGCACCTTGCAGGGATAAGGCTCGCGGCGCCCGGCTGGCGCCACGTTATCGTAGAGCCACTGATCAACTCCCGGATCACTCACGTGGCCGCGGCAACCGGGACCCCGTTCGGCGAGATCGCCTCCGAATGGACTTACTCGGACGGAACCGTCGTTTTTGACGTGACCATCCCGGCCGGCGTAACCGCGGAGGTTGGACTCCTCGGCGCGACAGCCGGATCTGCGGCCCTCGACGGGCAGCCGGTTCTCGAAGCTGCCGAGACGGACACAGGCGTTCGAGTGCCGGTCGGCTCCGGAACCTACCGCTTCACCTGGGCACCGGCAGACATTCCAGCGCTCGTCAGCTGAGGCGCGCGTGGAAATCTCTCTGGATTAGGAACTGAAATGGACGAGACCATGATTCAAGACGAGTTGATCGAAGCGCCGGGCCCGTCAGGGATGCCCCCGCTGGCGCAGCTACTCCCGATGTTGTCTTCTATGTCGGCGCAGCTGAGCCCTGCAGAGACAACTGAAGGGCTTCGCCAGTCGCATCCCGGGCTCGCCGCCGTGGAGATCAGCGAGGTCGACATCGACCTGAACGTGCCTGCCCGCTACTACTCAACACCCAACAGCACCGGGCGCCCCCTGCTGGTGTGGGTCCACGGCGGCGCGTTTGTCGGCGGTGACCTGGACATGCCCGAGGCCAACTGGGTGGGCCTCGCTCTGGCCGGACGCGGGTTCAATGTGCTGTCCATCGACTACAGGAAAGCCGTCGACGGCATTGCCTATCCGGCGCCCCTGGAGGACGTGCTGACTGGTTGGCGGTGGGCGCAGGCGAACGCCGCCCGGCTGGGTGTTGGGTCGGTACATCTTGGCGGCGCGAGTGCTGGCGCTTCGCTCGTCGCCAGCGCGACACTCAAGCTCCGGGACCACGGCGCTGCCACTCCGGAGAGCGTCGTGCTGGCGTACCCGACCCTTCACCGCGTTCTTCCAAAGTGGAACGCCAACGAAATCGAGAAGATCCGTGACGCCGCAGGCATGGCCTACTTCAGCGCATCGTGGCTGAAGGAGATGGGAGAAAACTACCTCGGCGACGGAGGTGGCGACAACGGGCGGTACGCGTTCCCGGCCGAGGCCCAGCTCAGCGAACTGCCGCCGCAGCTGATCCTGCTGGCCGACCTGGACTCACTGCGATCCTCGGGAGAGGACTACGCCCGCCTGGTCACGACAGCGGGTGGGACTGCCGACACATGGTTTGCCGAGAACGCGCTGCACGGCTTCCTCAGCGGCCCCCTTGGGATGGGCGCAGAGGCAGGCATCGCTGCCATCGCAGACTGGCTCGAATCCCACGCCTAGAAAAGTGAGACGCGCCGGTCTCGTGCCGCGGTTCGCTCACGGGAACCTCGGCACGAGGCCGGCCGCCCTGGCAACTATCGACAAAGAGCGATACAAAACACCCACCCCTTAGCGGTGAACTCCACAGGACTTTGCGCGGCCGCCAATGCAAATGTATCCGCGAATTGTCTGGAATCACCCGCCCCGGAATCTCGGATTGCTGAGAAACCTCTCATTAATGGCTGTTTGATGAGAATTTACTCATTAATTAAGAAGTCTTGTCGAATGGAGAATTGGTTCTTTTCAACGCCCGTTATTCATCTGTATCGTAGTTCTACGCTGCTTTCGCCGGGGCAAAACCGAAAGTAGCAGGGAATGGGCAACCCGAGGCTGCCAGTGCCGATGTCTGGCTCTATTAGTCTTGACTGGCCCACGGAATTGCCACGGGGGAGGTCGCGAGCATGGGTTGGCTCTCTGGGGAACGCCAGCACGAGGGGTGGATCGAGCATATCGCGGCGGGTGACCGGCCGTTCTCCCCAGCCGGCGCAGAAGGAAAACTGGACGCCTACATATCCGATCCTGACGGAGCGCCGGACAACGAAGCCTTGGGCTGGCGCGGGGCCTGTACCTGCGGGTGGCTCGGCAAGCTATGGGAACGGGGCACTCACCCGGCCGACGATGATATGGCGCATGCCGCCCGACGGATTGAGTACGCCATCCACCGTGAGTGGAGGTCCCACCTGCCGCCGCGGGATCCAATCACAGCTGCTGCCCTTGCCGCGGTGATGGCGGCCGCGCACGAACACGACCAGGCAAGTCAGCGGTTGGCCTCCACGGTGGCGGACGCCAGGGCCGCTGGAGCATCCTGGGCCAAGATAGGCCGGGCTGCCGGCTTCAGCCGCCAGGGCGCATACAAGCGGTGGGCGGAATCAGAGTCGACAGGGCCCCGCTGACAGCCGGCAGCGGCGGGATAACCCACCGAGCGCGAAAGTACACTTGCGGCCCCCAAGGCGGATCTAACTTAGCGGCTGGCCGATCCACGGAAATGAAAAGGGAGTAGATTAGCAGTGCTAGCTGCACTGCTGCAGAAGATTCAGACTCTAAATTTCACAACGCGGAAGTTGGGAAGTGAGGTTTCGGTGTCTCACACAATTCCCCCCGGTGCCAGTGCGCGCCTGTACAACGAAGACCTGGCTCCGGCCGAACATCGCACATGGGGTTTCTATTCGCTGTTCGCGATGTGGATGTCCGACATCCATTCGCTCGGCGGATACACCTTCGCCGCCGGCCTCTTCGCATTGGGTCTCGGGGCGTGGCAGGTTTTCCTTGCATTGGTTGTGGGGATCATCCTTGTCTACTTCCTGATGAATTTCTCCGGCTATGCAGGGCAGAAGACCGGAGTCCCGTATCCGGTGCTCGCGCGGATCTCGTTCGGAACGTTCGGAGCCAACCTCCCGGCCCTGATTCGTGCGCTCGTGGCCATCGCCTGGTACGGCATCCAGACCTGGCTCGCTTCCCGCGCCGTCATCATCATCGCCCTCAAGGTCTGGCCTGGCCTGAAAGGGCTGACGGAAAACAACTTCCTTGGTGAATCCACCCTGGGCTGGCTTGCCTTCCTGTTAATGTGGTCGCTTCAGCTGCTGCTGCTTCGAAACGGCATGGAGACGATCAGGAGATTCCAGGACTGGGCCGGCCCGGCCGTGTGGGCCGTCATGGGCCTCCTGGTCATCTACATCCTGATCAACGCAGGCTGGAACGTGTCCCTGGACCTGCCGGGAGGAACCGCGCAATGGGGCACCGTGCATGCCTTCTTCGCGGCCGTGGCGCTGACCGTGACCTACTTCTCCACCCTGATGCTGAACTTCTGCGACTTTTCCCGCTTCGCCCCATCCCGCAAGGCGGTTCGCAAGGCGAATCTGTGGGGGCTGCCAGTGAACTTCATTGCTTTCTCGGTAGTCTCCGTGGTGGTCACTGCCGGAACTTTCAAGGTGTACGGAGAGCACATCTACGATCCCGTGGAGATTGTGGGGCGAATCGACAGCATCTGGGCCCTCCTGCTCGGCGCAGTCACCTTCGCTGTGGCGACACTGGGGATCAACGTCGTCGCAAACTTCGTCTCACCGGCCTACGATCTGGCGAACGTCTGGCCCTCAAGAATCGACTTCAGGCGCGGCGGCCTGATCGCCGCCATGATCGCCCTGGTCATCACACCCTGGAACCTGTTCAACAGTCCGGTGGTGATCAACCTGTTCCTCGGCGGGCTCGGGGCACTCCTCGGTCCTCTTTTCGGAATCATCATGATGGACTACTACGTGCTCCGCAGGCAGCATGTGCTGGTGCAGGACCTCTTCACTGAGCAGGGCTATTACACGTACACAGGCGGCTGGAACCGCAAAGCCGACATTTCATTCCTCGTCTCAGCTGTCCCTGCCGTGGTCTTGGCGCTGGTCCCGCTCTTTGGCGCTTTTTCGGCCTTCTCCTGGTTCATCGGAGCAACCCTTGCGGCCGTGGTGCACTACCTCATCTCGCGCAACGATACGACTCTTGCCGCCTCGGTCAGGGCCGCAACCGAGGCGGAAATCGAATCAGATGCGGCATCGACTTCCTCCCGGCCCGTGAGGCCCTGACCGAGAGAAAATCGAGCCACGAGGCCGTGCTACCGCAGGATGTTGTAGCTGCTCCAGCCTGCACCGACGATGGTCCGCGCGCCCCAGGTGCCCCTGCTGAAGGGGTAGTGGGCCAGGCGGCCGTCGGTGAGCCGGGTCATGAGGCCCGAGCTTCCCGTGGTGAAACCGGCGACGGCGGTGATGCTGTTGATGCTGTTCCATCCGGCGCCCACCGTGCGACGGGGTTCGGCCACAAAGCCGCCGGTTCCGGTTGAGCGGTACAGCACAAGCGTGCCGTCGGTGCGTTTGGCCAGCAGGTCCTGTGCCCCGTTCTGGTCGAAGTCGGTCATGGTGAGGTACAGGCCCCGCCAGCCGGCCCCGGTCCTGATGCGGGGTGACAGGGATGATCCGGCGCTGTTGCCGTAGTACCAGAGGGTGCCGGCGGAGTCGAACGCGAGGATTCCCGGGTGCTGGTCGGTTTTGCGCCAGTGGCCGACGGTGATGTGGAAGCTGGCCCAGCCGGTGCCGATGGCCCTGGCCGGGGTGAATCCGCCGCCGGGCCTTCCGGGGTAGAAGCTCAGCCGGCCGTCCTTCCACTGCGCGATGATGTCGAAGACGCCGTCGCTGTTCCAGTCCGCCACGAACCCCTTGGCCAGCCCGGACCAGCCGATGCCGATCTTCTGCCGGGCCTGCAGCGTGCCCTGGCCGCTGGCCGGGTAGTCCCACAGTGTGCCGTCAGGACCCACCGCCACGACGTCCGCGGCACTTCGGATGGACGGCGTGGAGGTGGCCTTCGGTGAGGCCTTGATGACGATGTCGTCGATGTAGCTATCGCCCATCTGGCGGTTGTGTTCTGCACCGAGCTGGACCGTGTCCAGCGTGGTGGCCGCGGAGGCTATCTGGCTGCTCGAGAACACCGCTGTGCCGTCAAACCACACCTCCACGGTTGACGCGGTACCGTTCGCGGTGGTCCGCATGGCCACGTGGTGCCACTCGCTGAGCGGGATGCTTGAGGCGAGCAGGCGGGTAAAGACGGAGGTTCCGTCAGGTGCGGTTGTGCGGAGCCATAGCTCTCCGTTGTTGTTGTATCGGTAGACGTCGGCCACCCGGATGCTGCCGGAGAAAAACCGGAGGTACGGGACATCGTTGCCCAACTCCCCGGCCTGGGTGATGTTAAACCAGCCGTCCGCATAGGCGGTCGCCGTACCCGCCGGCAGAGGGGTGGACAGGTTGGCAACCGAACCCGCATCCGTAGTGACATGCAGGAAGGCGGCGCAGGTTCCCGAGTGGGCCTGGACCGAGGAGACTTCCGTGCTTCCCGTGCCTCCGGTGGTGGACGTAAATCCGTCCAGAGTCCCGGACTCGAAATTGTTGGCCATCACCGTTGTTCCCGGGATGGTGCTGGCCGGGGCAGGTGTTCCTGGCTGGCACGTCGCCGCCTGGGCCGGGACGGCCCCCACTGCCAGGGCTAAGATCAGGGACGCCGTGGTACCGCCCACTACACCAAATCTGATGAGTCGTTTCATTGTTCCGCGCTCCAAAGTCATTGAACCGGTGGTTCAATCTGATAGAGCTGTTCGGCGACCTTGGCCAGTTTTCGACGACCAGTACACGGCAACTTAGTCGTGAGCACAGGAACCAAACAACCGTAATGTGTACGCAAATTTTTCGTTCCCATCTGCCGACTACTTGAACCGGGGCTTCGGCGCCTGTCCCGCTGGGACTGCCCGTTCGGGACAAAACGTCCGGGACGCCGTCGGACTTCACCATCCTGTCCGCATGCTGAAACGTCTGTCTCGAAATCCAAGACACCGGCCTAGGCTGTGCTCATGGAAGAGAACCGCCTGATCCCGCCGTTCGTCGATCTCGATTGGTGCGCCGGGCAGCAGCGGCGGATTGTGCTGGCGGACACGCGCTGGTATCTCGACGGCGCCGCCGGCCGGGACGCGTATGACCGGGGCCATCTGCCCGGTGCCGTGTTCGTGGACCTGGACCGGTGGCTGTCCGGGCCTGCCTCGGAAGACGGGGGACGGAACCCGCTGCCGGATCCCGCAGTGTTTGCCGCGGGCATGCAGGAGTGCGGCATCGAGGACTCTGATCTGGTGGTGGCGTACGACGACGCCGGCGGCGTCATCGCTGCCCGTCTGGTGTGGATGCTTAGGGCCACCGGCCACCACGCGGCCGTGCTGGACGGCGGCATCGCCTCCTACGCTGGCCCGCTGGAAACGGAAGCCGCGGCCGCGGTCCGCTCCAACTTCACGGAGCGCCCCTGGCCAGAGCACTTGCTGGCGGACATCAGTGACGCCACCAGCCCCGCATTTCAGGTGATCGACGCCCGCAACCTGGACAGGTACCTGGGGCAGCACGATCCGGTGGACCCACGGCCCGGCCACATCCCCGGGGCACAGAACGTTCCGTGCCGCAAGAACCTTGACGCGGGTGGCCAGCTGCTGTCCGAGGCGCAGCTGCTGGGGAACTTCCAGCGGGCGGGCATTGAATCGGCCGACAGGACGGTGAGCTACTGCGGCTCGGGCGTGACGGCCTGCCACAACCTGCTGGTGCTCGAGCATCTGGGACTGGGCCGCGGCAGGCTCTTTGTGGGCGGCTGGTCACAGTACTCGCACGCCGTCGACCTGCCGGTGGCGACTGCCTGACGCTTCACAGGATTCTCGGAGGTACAGAAGGGACAGTGGAGTGAGGCGACAGTGAGGTCGCAGCCCCTCCCAACTGGCTGGCAATAGTTGTCGTTTTGAGCCCTCAAAACGACAACAACTGCGAGTTACTTGGGTGCCTTTTCCCAGGAAGCCACCTCCATGCTCACTCTGCACACCGCCCTTGCCCTTGCCCCGGCCGCGGCGCCCGGGATCACGTCCCTGCTGGATCCGGCCGCACTGCTCCAAGGCCTGGGGCCGGCAACCCTGTCCGTGATCGCCCTGATAATCTTCATCGAATCGGGCGTTCTGTTCCCGTTCCTGCCCGGCGACTCCCTGCTCTTCACGGCCGGGCTGCTGCACCAGCAGCTGAGCCTGGCGCTTCCGGTGCTCATCGGCGTCATCACCGCGGCCGCCGTCGCCGGGGACCAGGTGGGCTACATGCTGGGACGGAAGTTCGGCCGCCGCTGGTTCAAGGACGACGCAAGAATCCTGAAAACCTCCCATCTGGACAAGACGGAGGACTTTTACCGCCGCCACGGCGGGCCCGCGATCGTGCTGGCCCGGTTCGTCCCCATCATCAGGACCTACGCGCCGCTGACCGCCGGCATCGCCCGCTACGAGTACAAGTCCTTCACGCTCTGGAACGTCGTTGGCGCCCTTGCGTGGGCCGCGTCCGTGACGCTGCTGGGCACCTGGCTGGGGCACTTTGAGATCGTGGCCAGGAACATCGACGTCATCGCCGTCGTCATGGTGCTGGTCTCCGTGCTGCCGTGGGGCATCGAGTACCTCAAGCACCGCCGCGGCAAGAAGGCAGCACCGTTGAAATAGCTCCTCGGCTACCGCAGGATGTTGTAGCTGCTCCAGCCTGCGCCCTCGATGGTCCGTGGGCCCCAGGTGCCCTTTGTGAAGGGGTAGTGGGCCAGGCGGCCGTCGGTGAGCCGGGTCATGAGCCCTGAGCTTCCGGTGGTGAAACCGGCGACGGCGGTGATGCTGTTGATGCTGTTCCAGCCGGCGCCCACCGTGCGCCGGGCTTCGGCGACGAAGCCGCCGGTGCCGTTGGAGCGGTACAGCACAAGCGTGCCGTCGGTGCGTTTGGCCAGCAGGTCCTGCGCCCCGTTCTGGTCGAAGTCGGTCATGGTGAGGTACAGGCCCCGCCAGCCGGCCCCGGTCCTGATACGGGGTGACAGCCGTGATCCGGTCGTGTTGCCGTAGTACCAGAGCGTCCCGGCGGCGTCGTAGGCGAGGATTCCGGGATACTGGTCGGTCTTGCGCCAGTGGCCGACCGTGATGTGGAAGCTGCCCCAGCCGGTGCCGATGGCCTGGGCCGCGGAGAACCCGCCGCCGCGCCTTCCGGGGTAGAAGCTCAGCCGCCCGTCCTTCCACTGCGCGATGATGTCGAAGATGCCGTCGCTGTTCCAGTCCGTCACGAACCCTCTGGCCAGCGCGGACCAGCCGACGCCGATTCTTTGCCTGGGCTGCAACCCTCCCTTGCCGGTGGCCGGGTAGTCCCACAGCACGCCGCCAGGATCGGCCGCCACCACGTCCGCGGCGCTGCGGATGGATGAAATGGTGCTGGGCGGCGGGGGAGGGGGCGGAGTGGGGCTGGCCGAGGTGGAGGCCTTGATGAGGACATCGTCAATGAAGCTGTCGCCCATCTGCCTGTCGTGTTCCGCGCCCACCTGGACCGTGCCCAGGGTGGTGGCCGTGCTGGCCACCTGGTTGCTGGAGAACACGGAGGTCCCGTCGAACTCCACCTGCACGTCGGTCCCCAGGCCGTTCGCGGTCACCCGCATCACCACGTGGTGCCAGGTGCTCAGCGGGATACTCGACGAGACCAGCCGGGTATAGACAAAGGCTCCGGTAGGGGAGGTGACGCGGAGCCAGAGCTGCCCGCTCGAGTTGTAGCGGTAGATATCGGCCACCCGCAGGCTGCCGGAGAAAAACCGGAAGTACGGGACGTCGTTTCCGGCCACCCCGGCCTGGGTGATGTTGAACCAGCCGTTGGCAAAGGCCGTCACTGTGCCTGCCGGCAGGGGCACCTGCAGCTTGGCCACCGAGCCCGCGTCAGTGGTGGCATGCAGGAAGGCGGCGCAGGTCCCCGAATGGGCCCGGACCGAGGAAACGGCAGCGGTTCCGGTGCCTCCGGTGGTGGCCGTGAACCCGGCCAGGGTCCCGGATTCAAAATTGTCGGCCATGACCGTTGTTCCCGGGTTCGTGTCGGCCGGGGCGGCGGTTCCTGGCTGGCACGTCGCCGCCTGGGCCGGCACGGCTCCGACCGCCAACGCGCATATCAGCGACGCGGTGATGCCGCCCGCAACCGCAAATCTGAAGAGCTGTTTCATCATTCTGCACTCCAGTGTCGGCTGGACCGATGGTTCAGGGTGGGAGGGCTTTGTCCGGGACGAAGTCAATTGTGGTCAGCGCACGTTGGGAAAAGGTCGGAACAGACCTGCTGATGTTGCCTTAGGACACCAAATTGGGGGGTGATCCTAAGCCAGCCCGGCCCGTTAGCCGGCAGGCACGTCAGCAGGATCGCCGGAGGTGCGCGGTTCTTTCTGCCAGGGCCATCGTCCGGTGATTTCCAGCTCGAGAGAGAAACTGAGGAACGTGCGGATAAGCACGATGAGGGCCAGGACGCCAACAGTTTCGAAGGTGGGTGTAACGGCCACCGTGCGTATGATGTCGGCCGCTACGAGCAGTTCAAGGCCCAACAGGATGGATCTGCCGAGCAGTTGGCGGTAGGAACGGTAGAAGCTCAGACGTCCGGCGCCGGCGGGAAGATTCCGCGGCTGATGGCCCCGTAATGCCAGCACCACCGACACCAGGGCGCCGATCACCATGACGGCCACACCGGCGAAGTCAACAAACTGTCCAATCGTCTCAATGACGTGCCGAAAATCCATGACTCCAGCCTCACTCATTGCAGCTACGCCTCCACGCGGACACGCCCGCGGTACGTTGTTCGGCCTGCCGCCAATCACAGGGACGGGCTGGGCGTCACCCCACCATACCGCCGTGGCGTGCCGCAGTCGGTGGTTCCCGCGGCGCCGGCGCCTTGGGTGTAGAGGGCATTTTCAGGGATAATCCTCACCATGACCCTCGCTTCGCTCGCGGCCTTTGCCGGACTGTGCCTCATTCTGTCCCTAACGCCCGGCCCGGACACGTTCCTGGTGCTGCGTATCGCTCTGAACCGTCCCAGCGCAGGCATTGCGGCTGCGGCGGGCTCGGCGGCTGCCGCCATCGTGTGGGCCGCCCTTGTGGGCGTCGGACTGGCAGCGATCCTGGAACAGTCAGCCGAGGTGTTCCGCTGGCTCAAGATCGCTGGCGGCCTCTACCTGCTGTACCTCGGAATTTCCTCGTTCCTGAAAACGCGGAAGGCAGCAAAGGACGGCCTGGCAGGTGGCAACGAAGGAGGCGCGCTCCGCCACAGCAACCTGGCGGGCCTCGGCGCGGGGGCGCTGTCCACGCTGCTCAACCCCAAGGTGGGCCTCTTCTACCTGGCAGTGGTTCCGCAGTTCATCCCGCAGGGCGGTGACACCATGGGCACCGCGATGATCCTGGGTGCAGTGGAGGCGGTCATCGGGTTCGCCTACCTGGCCGTCGTCGCGCTCATCGCGTACAAGGCAATGGCGTGGCTGCGGCGCCCCAAGGTGAGCACCGGCGTCGAACGCGTCAGCAGTGGCATCATTGCTGCCCTTGGTGCCGGCGTCATCGCCTCCGGCGCAAGCAGCTAAAGCGTCACTTCTGACTTCAGGGGCGCAGGAAATCCTCGCTCCGGGGTCCGCCTCCCATGCCTGGCTGGGACCGTCGCTTCAGGACAAAACGTCCGGGCCGCCGTCGTACTTCACCGCAGAAGCCCAAGGTTATTTGGCGGCGTCGTCGAGGAGTTGGCGGAACTGCTCCTCGGTGTTGAGGGTGAGCTTTTCGCCGTTGAGGAAGAACGTCGGGGTGCCGGTGACGCCAAGGGCTTTGCCGTCCGCGATGTCTTCGCGGATCCGGTCCTTGGTGGCCTCGGCCGCGACGGCGGCGTCGTACTTGGCCATGTCCAGCCCGAGGTCCTGGGCGTATGTGCGGAACAGGGCGGCCTGCGAGTCCTGCTTCTCACCCCACTGCGGCTGGGTTTCGAACATCCTGGCGTACATCTGCTGGTATTTGCCCTGCTGGGCGGCGGCTTCCACGGCGAGGGCGGCGGTCCCGGAGTTCCGGTGGCCGGGCAGCGGGAAGTAGCGGTTGACGAACGTGATCCGGTCCCCGTATTCCTTCTTCAGTTCCTCCACCAGGGGCACGGCGGCGCGGCAGGATTCGCATTCGAAGTCCAGGAACTCCACCAGCTGGGCCTTCTCGGTGGCCGGGGTGGTGACGCGGTGGCTGTCCTCGCGGACGAGCTGTGCGTCGGCGGCGGGTGCCGCGGCGGTGGGGGCGGGCCTGGTGGACGTCAGCACGGCGTACCCGACCACCCCGGCGGCGACGATGAAAGCGAGCAGTACCCAGAGCATGATGCGGACTTTTTTGGCGGCGCTGGCGGGCTTCGTGGCGTCGGCAGGCATGGTGGCGGCCCGGGGTGCTGGCGTCATCAGTGGGGCAGGCTTTCCTGGTCGCGGTGGGCGGCGGGTTCGATCTGGAAGGTGGAGTGTTCGACGCTGACGTCGAAGTGTTCGGCGACGCAGCGTTGCAGGTCCGCGAGGATGCCGGCCGCGTGGCCGTCCCGCATGCACATGTCCTGGACGGTGACGTGGGCGGAGAGGACCGGTGTTCCGGAGGCCACGAGGGAGGCATGCAGGTCGTGGACGTCGATGACGTGCGGCAGGGCCAGGATGTGTTCGCGGACCTTGGCCAGGTCCAGGCCGCGGGGCACGTTTTCCATCAGCACGTCGGTGGTGTCGCGCAGCAGTTTCAGGGTGCGGGGAATGATCAGCGCGCCGATCAGCAGGGACACGACGGCGTCGGTCCGGGTCCAGCCGGTCAGGGCGATGATGACCGCGGCGGCGATGACGGCCACCGACCCGAGGGCGTCGTTGAGGACCTCGAGGAACGCCGCCTTCATGTTGAAGTTGTGGTGCCGGCCCGAGGCCAGTACCAGAAGCCCGACGGCGTTGCCGGCCAGGCCGATGATGCCGAACCACAGCATCGTGGACCCGCCGACCTCCTGGGGTTCGATGAGCCGGCGGATGCCTTCGACGATGACGAAGCCGCCGACGCCGAGCAGCAGGGCTGCCTGTCCGGCGGCGGCAACGATTTCGGCTCGCTTGTAGCCCCAGGTGCGCTTCAGCGTGGCGGGTTTCAATGCCAGCGATGCGGCGATCAGCGCGATCAGCAGCCCCGCCGAGTCCGTGAACATGTGCCCGGCGTCCGCCAGCAGCGCCAGGCTGCCCGTGAGCACCGAGCCGATGATTTCGGCGACCATCACCGCGAAGGTGATACCGAAGACGATGAGGAGTTTGGTCCGCTGCCCGGCGGCGCCGGCCGCGCCGTGGGAATGGTCGTGTCCGCTGCCCATGGCTCAGTCCTTCCGGCGGAGGTTCAGTGTCAGGGGCTGCGGCAGCGTCAGCGGCTGCGGCTGGGTCTCGGACGCGCATCCGGCACAGCAGTCATCGTTGTCGGTGTCGGTGTCGGTGTCGGTGTCGGTGCCGTGGGCCGTGGCGGCTGTGTTGGGGACCGTGCAGCAGACGTCCCCGCGCCAGGCGTTGATGCCTTCCCGCACGGCAACCGCGGCGATCACCAGCGCGGCGCCGGCATCGGCCCACCACCAGCCCAGCGTGCTGTTCAGGACCAGCCCCGCCAGCAACACCGCAGAGAGATAGGTGCACAACAGCGTCTGCTTGGAATCCGCCACCGCTGTCTTGGAGCCGAGTTCCCGGCCCGCGCGGCGCTGCGCCCAGGACAGGACCGGCATGACCGCAAGACTCAGGGCCGCGATGACGATCCCCGGGGTGGAGTGCCGGGCCTCTCCGCCGCCGGCGAGGGACGTGACCGCATCGACGCTGACGAACGCTGCGAGGGCGAAGAAGGACGCGGCGATGATCCGCAGTGTCAGATGCTCGCGCCGTTCCGGGTCCTTCGCGGAAAACTGCCATGACAGCGCCAGCGCGGACGCAACCTCGATCACCGAATCCAGTCCGAAGCCGATCAGGGCCGAGGAGTCCGCGACGCCGCCGGCCCAGAGGGCCACCACCGCCTCGATGAGGTTGTAGGTGATGGTCGCGGCCGCGAACAGCCGGATCCTAAGATTCAGCACCGCACGGCGTTCCGGGCTTGGGACGTTAACCAGCGCCGTCATGCGAAGCACTCCCCGTCCGGTGCGCAGCACGCCGGGTCCACTGCGAGGACGACGCCGATCAGGTCCTTGATCGCATGGCCGAGCCGGCCGTCCGCGAGCTCATACCGGGTGCGCCGCCCGTCGGGGGCGGCAACGACCAGGCCGCAGCCGCGCAGGCACGTCAGGTGGTTGGACATGCTCTGCCGGGACACCCCAATGGAGTCGGCCAGATCCGACGGATAGCCAGGGCCATCTGACAGGGCAAGGAGGATCCGGGCGCGGGTAGGGTCCGAGACCGCGTAACCGAACCGGGCCAGCACCGGTGCCTGCGTGAGCGTTTCCATGCCTTCAAGGTACATCCCCCGATGTACTCATCCAAACGCTTGATGGGATGCGGCTCCGAACCATTTTGGCAGGTGGCGGAGCAGGTCCTCCTGGTCTTCGCCGATCCAGGCCACGTGGCCGTCCGGCCGGAGCAGCACCGCGGGGGCGTCCAGCTCCCCGCTGGTGTCCGCAACATAGTCGACCCGGTCCGTCCACCCTGCCACGGAAAGCCCGCCGGTCTGATTCAGCAGGAGCCCGCGGCCTTCGCGCGTCAGCTCGTAGAGGCGGCCCCGCGACAGCGGAATGTCGCGCAGCCGCCTGCCGAGCAGCTCGGGCCCGTCGCCGAAGTCGTAGCGAATCCCGGTCGAACTGATCCGCTCGGCAAGGAACCGGCTGACGTCGTCGAAGTCCATCAGTTCGGTCATCAGGCGGCGCACGGCCTGGGGGCCGGGCTCGGGCGAGATCAGTTCGCTCTGGGCCCGGGTGATGGTCAGGACGTCGGCGGCCACCGGGTGGCGCTCGGCGAAGTACGTGTCCAGGAGCCCCTGCGGCGCCCAGCCGTTGACTTCGGCGGCGAGCTTCCAGCCGAGGTTGAACGAGTCCTGGATGCCGAGGTTCAGCCCCTGCCCTCCCAGCGGCGGGTGGATGTGCGCCGCGTCGCCGGCGAGGAACACCCGGCCCGAGCGGTACTGCTCGGCCAGCCGGGTGGCGTCGGTGAAGCGGGTTATCCAGCGGGGTGAATGGACGCCGAAGTCAGTGCCGGCGTAGGCCCGCAGCTGGGTCTTCAGCTCTTCGAGCGTGGGCGGGACGGTGCGGTCCTCGGCCACGCTCGCCGCGGGCACCACGGCGCGGTACAGCCCGTTCCCGGCCGGGCCGACGCCGAACCCCCGGTGGGTCTTGCGCACCTCATCCACGACGGCGGCCAGTTCGTCCGGGGGCGTCGTCACCTCCATCTCGCTGTGGATCCACTCGGTGGTGGCTGGGTCGCCGGGGAAGCCGATGCCGAGCTCCCTGCGCACCAGGCTGCGTCCGCCGTCGCAGCCGACCAGCCAGCGCGAGCGGAGCATGGTGCCGTCAGCGAGCCCGACGCCCACGCCGTCGTCGTTTTGTTCGAAGCCGGTCACCTCGCAGCCGCGGCGGATTTCTGCGCCGAGCTCGACGGCGCGCTCGGCCAGCAGGCGGTCGGTGACCGGTTGCTGGATGCCCAGGATGTAGGCGTGGGCGGTGTCCAGGTTCGCCGGCAGGGGTTTGTCGATCCCCGCGAAACGGCCGACGCCGGGATACTGCCGCCCGTGGGCGAGGAACCGGTCCAGCAGCCCGCGCTGGTCCATGATCTCGATGCTGCGGGCGTGCAGGCCCAGCGAGCGGACGGCCTTGCTCGGATCCGCGTCCTTCTCCAGCACCAGCACGTCCACCCCGTGCAGCCGCAACTCGCTGGCCAGCATCATCCCCGTCGGCCCGCCGCCACAAATGATCACGTCAAACATGTGAAACCCCAATCCCAAAACTAAGCGCGGCCAACCATTCTGGCCGAGGGTAGGGGCCTTGCGGCAAGCCCCCTGGCGGGCTATATCCTGAAAGTGGCAAGGAGGCAGACCCGGAGCCCTAGACAGAACGTTCTGTCTAGTCCCAGCCGGATTGTGTATTATCCGATGGTGCACACCTCAGAGGGGAACGGGCAGCCAGGGCGCCCTGCGACGGGCAGTCCCCGGGACAAAATCGTTGGCGTCGCCTACGAGTTGTTTGCCCTGCGGGGGATCCGCGATGTGGGAGTCGACGAGCTGATCCGCGTATCAGGGGTGGCCAAGGCAACGTTCTACAGGCACTTCCACTCCAAGGACGACGTCGTCCTGGCCTTCCTCGAGCAGTGGTACCGGGAACGCACGGCCACAATCGAGGACGCCATCGCCCGGAACGGGACCCGGGACGGGGCAGCCATGCTGACGATCTTTGACGTCTTCGACGACTGGTTCCGCCAGGGCGCGGCCCAAGTCAGCTCGTTCCTGCACGTGATGATGGAAATGGGCCCCGACCACCCTCTCGGGAAGGCGAGCATCCAGTACCTGGAGAAGACGCGGGTACAGATCGCCGAACTGGCAGAATCCGCCGGCCTCGACAACCCGAACGACTTCGCCTGGTCCATGCACATCCTGATCAAGGGAGCCATCGTCGCCTCGGCCGAGGGCGACCCCCGTGCCGCTGCCCGCGCCAAGGCCATGGCCTCCCTTCTCATGGACGACCACCGGCCCTAAGCCCCGCGGGGCACCCTGTCCGGGAGCACCATGTCGCCGAAGCCGTGGACCATCCACCGGCCGTGGTCGGGCCGCCACACGAGCGTGATCAGCAGCGGGTCGTCCAGCATTGTGGCCGGCGTGTGTTCCTTGGCTTCGCGGATTACGCGCATGTAGCAGACATCGAGGTCTCCATGGGCGTAGACGGCTTCCTGGAGCATGCCGGGGTCTTCGATGGAGTCCAGCAGGGCTGCGGCGATTTCGAAGGCTCCCCAGAGCGGACGGGATTCCGGGGTCACGATCAGATGCAGGTCATCGAGGTTCCTCGCCCTGTCGTGCAGCGCTCTGAAGAACCAGTACCCAATTTGGCGCGGATCGTTCGCGATCTCCTGCGATTCTTCGGCGTCAAGGTCAAAGTCTCCGGTCATGGCACCAAGCTACTCGTGAGTCCGGGCGCTGACGAGACCCTCCCGTGCGGTGACCTGCATGAACACCGGCAGCTGCGATGACAACGGCTGCGTTGCATGGAGTGGGGGCCCAAAGCGCTCCGGATCATCGAGGCGGCTCTGGAGGAACACGGGCTCGCCTTGGGCTTGCGCCATGGGCACGCCGTCCGGAACCGAGACGCCTGAATCGCTTCCGCTAGGCTGGGCTTCATGACGCTGGGGGACGCGGCCGAGCCGCTTGTGCACATCAAGAACTTCCGTATGGACTTCGGGGAGACGACGGTGGTCAAAGACCTGTCCTTCGATGTCCGGGCCGGGGAAACCTTCGGGTTCCTGGGCAGCAACGGGTCCGGGAAGACCACCACGCTGCGGGCCCTGCTGGGCATTTACAAGCCCACCGCCGGAACCCTGCACATCGGCGGGAAGGTCTTCGAACCGCGCGACGGCGCGCGGCTGGGCTACCTGCCGGAGGAACGGGGCCTCTACAAGAAGGAAGTCGTCCTGGACGTGATGGTCTACTTCGGCCGGCTCAAGGGCCTGAGCAAACACCACGCCCGCGCCTGGTCCCAGACCTACCTGGAGCGGGTGGGCCTGGCCGACAAGGCAGCGGTGCGGCTGGACAAGCTCTCCGGCGGCCAGCAGCAGAAAGTCCAGCTCGGCGTCACGATCATGAACGACCCCGACCTGCTCATCCTCGATGAGCCCACGAAGGGCTTCGACCCCGTGAACCGCAGGCTGCTGATGGACATCATCGAGGAGCAGAAGCTCGCCGGCGCCACGGTCATCATGGTCACGCACCAGATGGAGGAAGTGGAACGGCTCTGCGACCGGGTCATCCTGCTCAAGGACGGCACCTCCCGGGCGTACGGCACCGTCGCCGAAGTCCAGGACCAGTTCGGCGGCACCGTGTACCGGCTGGGCTACGAGGGCATCCTGCCCGCCTCGGACCTGTACGACGTCGTGCGTGACAGCGACGGGCACGCGGAGCTGGCCCCGGCTGCCGGGGCGGACGAAACCATGGTCCTGCGGGAACTGATCGGAGCCGGCGTTGCGGTCCGCAGCTTCGGCACCGCACGGGCGTCCCTGGAGGAGATCTTCATCCAGGTGTACGGGGAACAGCACGAAATGGCGGAGGTCTAGGACGATGGCACGGACAGCATTCAAACAGCACAACCTGGGTACCGTCGTCGGGTTCGAATTCGTGCGCACCATCAAGAAGCGCGGGTTCGTGATCGCCACCCTGGCCATCCCGGTGGTCTTCGCGATCATCTTCGCGCTCGTCTACGCCAGCAATTCCAGCACCTCGGCAAACGCCGACGCCCAGAAGAACTCGACTCTGACCTTCACCTACACCGACGCCGCGGGCCTCATCCCCGCACCGCTGGCACAGGCCGTCGGCGGGACCCTGATCGCCGACCCCGGCGCCGCGCTCCAGTCCGTGAAGGACGGCAGCAGCGAGGCGTACTTCGCCTACCCGGCGAATCCCGCCACCGAGCCGGTGAAGGTCTACGGCGCGGACAAGGGCATGTTCGAGAACGGCAAGTATGAGGCCGTGGCCAAGCACCTGCTGGTCACCGCTGCCCAGTCCAGGGTCAATTCACCGGAAGTCACCGCCGCGCTGAGCGGGGGAGTGAAGTTCGACGCCGAAACATACCGGGACGGCCGGGTCTCGGGAGGGATCGGCTCAGTGATACCGCCATTGCTGTTCCTGGTCATTTTCTACGTCAGCATCATCCTGCTGTCCAACCAGATGCTTAACAGCACGCTTGAGGAGAAGGAAAACCGGGTCACGGAGATGATCCTGACCACCCTGAACCCCACCACCCTGATCACCGGCAAGATCATCTCCCTGTTCGCCGTCGGGCTCCTCCAGATAGGAGTGTTCCTCACGCCGATCGCCGTCGCCTACTTCCTGTTCCGCGACTCGGTGGCCCTGCCCGACCTCGACCTGTCCTCCCTGGTGTTCGAGCCCGTCCCGATGATCACCGGCGCGCTGCTGCTGCTGGGCGGGTTCACGCTGTTCACCGGCGTGCTCGTGGCCATCGGCGCGATCATGCCCACGGCCAAGGAGGCCGGCACCATCTTTGGCCCGCTGATGGCCCTCATTTTCGTGCCCTTCTACGCGGTCAGCCTCATCATCAGCGACCCGACGGCCCTGATCGTGCAGGTCTTCACCTACTTCCCGCTCACCGCCCCCGTCACCGCGCTGCTCCGCAACGGCTTCGGGACCCTGGGCCCCGTGGAGTCAGCCATCGTGATCGCCGAGGTGTTCATCGGCGGCATCCTCATCCTGCGCCTGGCCGTGCACCTGTTCCGCTACGGCTCCATCGAATACGGCCGCAAGTTGTCCATCGCCGGGACGTTCCGCCGGAAGGACCTGACCGGCAAGTAGCTCCCTGCCTGTGCCGAGTGCGAGAATTCCCGCATGCCCATATTCCTGGAGACCGAGCGGTTGGTGCTGCGGCAGTTCACTGCCGACGACGCAGACCTGCTCGTGGAGCTCGACGGCGATCCGCGGGTGATGCGGTACATCACCGGCGGCGCGCCCACGCCGCGGGAAGAGATTGAAGGCGAGTACCTTCCGGCGTTCCTGGGCTACTACCGGAAATTCGCCGGCTACGGATTCTGGGCCGCGGTGGAGAAATCAACCGGGGACTTCCTCGGCTGGTTCCACTACCGGCCAGCCCCCGGCGACCCGCCCGACCAGCCGGAACTGGGCTACCGGCTGCGCTGCGAGGCATGGGGAAAGGGATACGCCACCGAGGGCTCCCGCGCGCTGATCGCCAAGGGGTTTACCGAGTTCGGCGTGCAACGGGTGGTTGCCTCGACCATGGCAGTGAACACGGGCTCGCGACGGGTGATGGAGAAATCCGGGATGCGCCTCGTCCGTTCCTTCGTCGCGGACTGGCCCGTGTCCATCCCGGGTGATGAACACGGCGACGTCGAGTATGCGATCTCCCGGACTGAATGGGAGCGAAACCCGTCCGCCGCTACTGGCCGATAGGCAGGATGCATTCGGGGTTGCCCTAAGACATAGATGAGTGTAGATATTTACATGTGTCTATGTCTTTGGAGTTGACCCCGGTCCAGACCGTCGCCTGCTGTTCCCCGCTGGCGCGGGAGCCCCTGTCCGAGAACGAGGCGGTGCAGATCGCCCCGTTGCTGAAGGCACTGGCTGACCCGGTCCGGCTGCGGCTGATGTCCCTGGTCGCCTCGCACGAGGGCGGCGAGGCCTGCGTCTGCGACCTGAATGACGCGTTCGAGCTGTCCCAGCCGACCATCAGCCACCACCTGAAGCTCCTGCACGAGGTGGGTTTGCTGGACCGTGAAAAGCGCGGTGTCTGGGTTTACTACCGTGCCCGGACCGAGGCGCTGCAAAACCTGGCGGCGCTGATCGGGGGACAGGCACAGTGAACGGGCTGGCACGCCGGGCCACGGCGGAGTTCCTTGGCACCGCCTTTCTGGTGATGGCCGTGGTGGGGTCCGGTGTGATGGCCTCACGGCTGTCCCCGGACGACGCCGGGCTGCAGCTTCTGCAGAACAGCCTCGCCACCGGCGCCGCACTGGTGGCGCTGATCGTCGCCTTGCAGCCGGTCTCGGCGTCGTTCAACCCGGTGGTGACCCTGGTTGAGCGGGCCCTGGGCATGCTCGACACCGGAACCGCAGTGGGCCTGATCGGCGCCCAGCTTCTTGGTGGCCTTGCCGGCACCGTTCTGGCGAATGCGATGTTCGGCCTCGACGCGGTGACGTTCTCCACGCATGAACGGACGGGGGCGGGTTTGTGGCTGGGGGAGGTCATCGCCACGGCGGGGCTGCTGCTGGTTGTCTTCGGCACGGTCCGGTCCGGCAGGGCGGACAGGGTGGCGTTCGCCGTCGGCGGCTACATCACAGCCGCGTACTGGTTCACCAGCTCCACCAGCTTCGCCAACCCGGCGGTGACCATAGCCAGAACCGTCACTGACAGCTTTGCCGGCATCGCGCCGTCGTCGGCTCCGGCGTTCGTTTTGGCGCAACTGGCCGGCGGCGCCGTCGGGTACGTCCTGGTCCGCTTCCTTTACCCCACCCTCGCAACTTCCGCCGCCGCCGCAACGTCCGCGGCACCGGCGGCTGACCGAAAGGTGCTCTCATGAGCCAGAAGCCCTCCGTCCTGTTCGTCTGTGTCCACAACGCCGGCCGCTCCCAGATGGCCGCAGCGTTCCTCAGCAGCCTCTCCCAGGGCGCCATCGAGGTCCGTTCCGCCGGATCCCAGCCCGCCGACAAGGTCAACCCGTCCGCCGTGGAAGCCATGTCCGAGGTGGGCATCGACATGTCCGCCGAAATCCCCAAGATCCTCACCACTGAGGCAGTGCAGGACTCCGACGTCGTGATCACCATGGGCTGCGGCGACGAATGCCCCTACTTCCCGGGCAAACGCTACGAGGACTGGGTTCTGGAGGACCCGGCCGGCAAGGGCGTCGACTCCGTCAGGCCCATCCGCGACGAGATCAAGACCCGCGTCGAGGCTCTGATCGCCTCACTGACCCCGGCCTAGCCAACCTCAAAACCCCGAACCCGGGAGGAGGTGAGCTGAATGACTACCGGCTGCTGCGGCGACTCGGGCTGCTGCGACGACGGCTGCTGCGACGACGGACAGGGCTGCTGCTAATCCCCAGCCGCCCCGCCCAACTGGGTAGCAGCTGAGGGCGTTCTGAGCCTTGAGAACGCCCACAACTGCGACCCAGTTGGGCCGCCCGACCGGGCCAAAACCCTGGCCGCCTCACCCACAAAGGAAGCAACGCACTCATGACCCAGGAAGTACCCATCACCCAGAAGACCCCTTCGGTGCTGTTCGTCTGCAGCAAGAACGGCGGCAAATCCCAGCTCGCCGCCGGCCTGATGAAGCAGCTCGCCGGCGGGGACGTAACCGTCTACTCGGCGGGCACCAAACCCGGCGCGTGCCTCAACCCGCAGGCCGTGGAATCCCTGACCGAACTCGGCGTGGACATCACCGGCGAACACCCCAAGCCCGTCACCGACGAGGTGCTGGACGCCGTCGACGTGGTGGTGGTGCTGGGAACGGAAGCCAAGCTGGAGGCCCACGAGGGGACCCGCTTCGAGTTCTGGGAAACGGACGAGCCTTCGGAGCGCGGCATCGAAGGCATGGAGCGCATGCGCCTGGTCCGGGACGACATCAGGGCCCGGGTCCAGAAGCTCCACGCGGAGCTCGCCCGGGACTAAAACTCATGGCCTGCCCGCCCCAAGACCAAGACGGCGGACAGGCCACGTTCCCACCTAAAGCAACCCCCTACGTGAAGATGTCCGCCACGTACCTGCCATGCGTGCGCTCCACCTCGTCCATCCAGGCGTCGGCGTCCGCCTCGGAAGCGCCGGTGGCCTCCTGGTAGATGCGCTCGCAGGTCTCGCGGACCTCCGGCGCCATGTGCTTCCCGTCGCCGCAGACGAACACTGTGGCCCCCTGCTGCACCAGTTCCTTGACGTCCGCCCGGTCCGCCCACAGGCGGTGCTGGACATACTTCTGCCCGTCGGTCGGCGCTTTGGAGAAGACCGGCCGCAGGTCCAGGTTGGCCTGCTCCGCCCAGGATTCGAGTTCCGTCCGGTAGAGGTAGTCGGTGTCCGGGGCACGGCAGCCGAAGAACAGCAGGGACTTTGCCGGCCTGATGTCCTCGGCCTGGGCCCGCAGCGCCCGGTCCTGGACGAAGCCGCGGAACGGGGCCAGCCCGGTCCCGGCGCACACCATGATCACCGGCATGGCCAGGGACTCCGGCGGGTGGAAGGCCGCGTTCGACGGCCGCACCGTCACCGCGATCCGCGATCCCGGCCGCGCCTGGGCCAGATACGTGGACGCCGCCCCCTCGAACGTCCCGCGTCCGGACCATGCCGGCGCCTGGATGACGGCGAACGTCAGGGTCGCGTGGTCAGGGCTCCAGAGCGGCGACGACGAGATGGAGTACCGCCGCGGGGTCAGCTGGGTGAGAAGCTGCAGGAACGTCGTGAACGGCAGCTGGCACGACGGGTATGTCTCCAGCAGGTCCAGCAGCGAGACGCGCTTGTCCACGATCTCCGCAGCGTGCCGGTCCCGGTCCTGCGCCAGCGCCTCCAGCGCCGCGCGCTCGGCCGGGTCCGCCGCCACCTCGGCCAGCTGCTCCAGCTGGGGCCGGGTGGCCGGAACCGCGAGTTCCACGTAGCTGCTCAGCAGCTCGCCCACGGCCACAGGCGCGCCGGTGGGCAGGAACGTGTCCCCGTGCTCCATGGACAGCACCACGTGGGAGTCGTAGTCCAGGCTGAGGCGCGTCAGGGCCCGCTGCACCAGGTCTGCCGGGTTCAGCGGCAGCACAGCCAGGTAGTCCCCGGCCCGGTAGCCCATGCCCTCCGGCAGTGCGACCTCCACGTGCCGCTTGGACCGGGCGTCGGGCTTGGTCAGGTCCACCAGTTCCCGGTTGACGACGACGGTGCCCACCGACAGATCGTTTTGCCGCAGGAATGTGTCCCGGACGTTGCCCACGAACTGGACCTCCAGCTGCGGCTGGCCTTTGGGCGCACTGGTCCGCTGACCGAGCGCGCCGTCCACCGCCGGCCAGAATCCCGCGTACCACTCCTCGAAGTCGCCGAAGAAGTCGCCGCGGGCGTTCGCTTCGCCGCGTTCGTAGACCCGCTCGGCGCCGGCCGCCTCGAACCGCGCGTCGATGGCCTTGGGCACCTCCTGGTAGGTCCGCGCCCAGTCCCGGTTGCCGTTGCCGAACACCGTGTACCGCACCCCGGCGAGGCTGCCCGGCTGCAGGCTTTCGGTCCAAGTCATGAACTTCTTGGCATTGTCCGGCGGCATCCCTTCATAGGATGAAGCGACGACGGCGACCAGCCCCACCGTGGGCAGCCCGCCGGCCGCCTCGTCCAGCGGGGCGATGGTGGGGCTGTAGCCCCGCCGCCCGGCGTCGTTCGCTATGCGCTGCGCAAAATCACGGGACGTGCCCGCGTTCGAGCCGTACAGCACTCGCACCGGAACGCCGTTGGCGGCGGCAACCGCAAGTGCCTCCGCCGTCCGGGGCTGTTCCCCGGTTCCCATCCCTCTGTCCAACTGTCCGACGGCGGCACTTGCCGCTGCGTCGATACGGACGTCCCGCCGTCGGACGTGGATAAAAAGCCCTTCCGGCTTCATGGTCAGGGTGTGTTTGATGTGCAGCTCATAGTTCGGATCGGCGGCCGTGATGTCGAAGCGCTGGAGGGCTTTGGCCAGGAACAGCTGGGCCTCCTGCAGGGCAAACCCACGCCCGATGCACGAGCGCTGGCCGTTGCCGAACGGCTTCCAGGCGTTGGCCGGGATGGATTCGACGCGCTCGGGGGAGAACCGGTCCGGGTTGAAGAGCTCGGCGTCCTCGCCCCACGCCGCCTTGTCCCGGTGTAGCTGCGGGATCAGGACCATGAGGGTCTGTCCCTTGGCGATCTCGTACTTGCCGCCGATCACCGTGTCCTCGTAGGGTGCCACGTTGAACGCCGGGGCGGTGGGCCACAGCCGGAGCGTCTCCTTGAGGATCTGGTCCAGGTACCCCAGCCTGGGCAGGTGCTCGAACCGGGCGGCTTCCGTTCCCAGCGCCTCGTCGACGACGGCACGGGCCTTCTTCATGACCTCCGGATGCCGCAGCAGCTCGTACATCATGAAGGTGATCAGCCCGCTGGTGGTCTCATGCCCGGCCACCAGGAAGGTGACCATCTGGTTGCGGACGTTGCTCTCCGGCAGGCGCTCGCCGGTCACCGGGTCCGCCGCGTTGAGCATCGTGTCCAGGATGTCCTCGCTGCCTTCTGGACTCGGGTTGCGGCGCCGGTCGCTGATGAGCTGCTCGGCCACCTCGAGCATCAGCGCGTTGTCCTCCTCCAGCTGGTGCCGCTTGCGGATCATGAGCTTGTTCTGCACGGGCAGCCTGGTGGACCTGTCGCGGGACTCACTCAGGGCACGGACCATGGCCCCGATGAACGGATGCATCTCCTCGCGGTAGAGGCTGTTGAACCGGTAGCTGAACGAGCACAGGGCGATGGTGTCCAGGGTCAGCCGGGTGGCGTTGTCCGCAACGTCGATCTTCGCCGCGGGGCCCAGCCGCTCCCACTTGAGCAGCAACTGCTCCAGGATGTCGTCCATGCCGGCGAACATCTTGGTCAGGGCCTTCGGTCCGAACGCGGGCATCAGAATGCGGTGCGCCTTTTGCCAGTTGGGCTCCTCGGTTTCGGCCGTGAACAGGCCGTCGCCGATGAAGTCCCGCACCTGGCGCAGGGACACGCCGAGCACCTTGCCGAAGCGGGTCTCATCGCAGATCTCGTTGACGAGCTCCTGGGACGAAACGGCGATCATGCTGCGGTTGAAAACCTGGATGCGGACGATGGGGCCGTACTCCTCGGCCACGTCGACGATGCCCAGGATTCCCTTGGACGAGTCGATATCGGGCAGGTTGCCTACCAGTGGTTTCGTGGGCGGTTGGGGGATGGGGGTGCTGTTCGATGAAGGCATGGGGCCCTCCTAGGCGGTCTTCATTGACTCTTGTTCTTATTGGTTCCTGGTTGCTTCTGGATGCTTCTGGTTCCCGCTGCTTGCTTCTGGTTGCCGGGAGGGGGCGCCACTGCCCGCTGCTTTCCTGACGGGGGCTGGCCGGGCGTCACAGGCCGGGCGCTGTACAGAATACTCCGGTCCGGTGCCGGCGACTACGGGTTTTTTCTTGGTCCGGGCGTGGTTTCCCAGGGGCTCCGCCGCTGACCCAACTAGGTCGCAACTCAGGGCGTTCCCAGCGCTGAGACCGCCCTGTGCTGCGACCTACTTTGTGCCGGGCCGGTCTCGGTGTGGGCGCATCGGGATTCCTCAACGTCAGCCGAAGATTTGCGCACTTAGGGGTAGGTCCCGGTCAAGATTTTCCGAGCTTATCCACATATGCGGCCGTAGCGGTTTCGCTGACCTGCCCGGCATGCTCCCATGTTAGGAGCATGCCGTCATCCACCAGCATCCGGCGGCCTTCATGGGGAGATCTAATGTCAAAGCATCTGGCGCCAGCCGCTGTCCGGCACACACCACAGATCCTGCGTCCTGCCGTCCTAAGTCGTGCCGTTCGGGTAGGGGCTGGCACGGCTTTCCTGGCGGTCTATGCCTTGGGATTCCAGAGCACCGGCCCGGTTCTTTCGTCCGGGCAGATGCCCGCCGAGCAGGCTGCCGACGTCGCCGTCAACGCGCCTCTCGTATCCGCTGCCGTGGCTGAGGCTGCTGAGGGCTCGGGTTCGAGCGTCCCAGGTTCAAGCCTTGTCGTTTCGAACACCGGTGCCGTCTCGGCCTCTGCGGATGCGTTGCTGTCCTACAGTCGCACCGTGGTCTTTACCGAAGCGAAGCCAGTGAGTGAAAAGCTCGATGTGGTTTCAACCAAGGTGCGGCGCCCCGCGGCCGGAAGTCTGATGGCGCCGTTGGAGGTCCTGGTTCCCACCTCGCACTTTGGACTGCGGACAAGTCCAATTTCCGGCGTGGCAGGTGAGTTTCACTGGGGCCAGGACTTTGCGGCCGCCTGCGGAACTAACGTCTACGCAGCCGATGCGGGCGTGGTGCGGGCAGTGGGATGGCACCCGTGGGGTGGCGGCAACCGAGTGGAAATCGACCACGGCAACGGCCTGATCACTACCTATAACCACCTTGAGGGCATCGGCGTAAAGAAGGGCCAGACAGTCCAGGTGGGGCAACTCATCGCCAAGGTCGGGACCACAGGCTCATCAACCGGATGCCACCTGCACTTCGAAACCATCCTGAACGGCAAACACACGGACCCCGACAACTGGACCCTGCTGCGGCTTCGCCATTCGGGGCCAGTCGCCAACATAACGATGACCGACTACCGGAAGTCCGGCACCGCTACGGAAACGCCGAATTGGGCTGTCCCGGTCGGGGCCAGCGCTCGCGCTGCGGCGGTCAACGACGAGCACGGGACATCGGCAAGCGTTTCGACGGCCAAGTCCTTCAAGACTGCCAAAGTGTCTGTTTCCGCAGCGAAGCCCTCCTCTCGGCGGGCCGCCGCTCCGGCACACAAGGCAGCCACACCTAAGCACGCCGCACCGGCTCCGGCACACAAGGCGGCTGCGCCCAAGCACGCAGCGCCGGTCCCCTCGCCGAAGGTGACTGCGCCGAAAGTGACCGTGCCTAAGCCGGTGACCCCGGCTCCGGCGCCGAAGCCAAGCACGCCGGCACCAAAGCCTGAGCCTGCACCCGCGCCCAAACCAGTTCCGGCACCCGCCATCACGCCCGCCCCCGCAACCACGCCGGCAAGCCCTGCTCCCGCGCCTACGGCTGCTCCCGTTCCGAAGGCGTCCGCTCCGGTTCCTGCTCCGATTGCCACGCCGGCACCGGCAGTTACTCCTGCCCCGGCCCCTTCACCCACAGCCTCCGCGGCGCCGAATGCGGCAGCGCCGGCTCCGGCTCCGACGGCAGCAGCCGCTCCCGCGGCGGCGCCGGCACCGGCATCCTCGGGCTCTGCAGCATCGAGCTCCACCGCGGCTCCTGCCATCGTTGCCGCTGAGGAAGTAACGAGGAAGACGGGGGCCAGGCACTCAAAATAGCGTGGTGGAGCGGAGCTAGCGGGTATCGGCGGGGATGTAGGTGTTCACCGGCCGCCCGGTGGTGCCGTACTCGAGGTGGAGTGCCACACGGTCCTTGCGTTCCAGCTCGCTCAGGTAGCGCTGTGCGGTGGGCCGCGAGATGCCGATCAGGTCCGAGACGTCCTGTGCGCCCAGGGGCCGGCCGGCCGCCACCACGGCGTCGAGCACCTTCTGCATGGTCGGCGGGAGGCGCCTCGCGGAGCTGGTGCCGGCTGCGGGCGCCACAGAAGCCCGCCGGGATGCGAACAGGGCGTCCACGTCCGTCTGCCCGGTGATCCGCCGGGACTCGGCGTCCGCGCGCCACTTCTGGTAGGCCCGCAGCTGCTCAGCGAGCTGCTCGAACCCGAACGGCTTCACCAAGTAGTACACCGCCCCGCCGCGCATCGCCGCCCGCACGGTCCCGACGTCGCGCGCCGCCGTGATGATGATGACGTCCACGTCCTCACCCGCCTCGCGCAGCGACTGCAGCAGCGAGATGCCGTCCTCGTCCGGCAGGTAGACGTCCAGGAGCAGGAGGTCGGGGCGCTGCCCCGCGATCGCGGCGCGCGCCTCGGCAACGGTGTGCGCCTCACCGACGCACTCGTACCCGGGAACGCGCGCCACCTGGGCGGCGTGCAGCCGCGCCACGCGGTAGTCGTCGTCGACAACCAGCACCCGGATCATCCTTCTGCCCCGCCTTTCGGAATCCATACTTCGAAGCGTCCGCCCGGCCCGGCGAACACATCCATCGTGCCACCTGCGCGGCGCACGATCCTCGCCACGAGCGCCAAGCCTATGCCGCGCCGCAGCGCCGGGCCGCCGTCCTGCCCCGCCCGTTCGGTTTTCGTCGTAAAGCCGTCGCGTACGACGTCGTCCACCGCCTCTGCAGGGACGCCCGGACCGCTGTCGGTCACTGAGACGAAAACGCCGGCGGAGTCATCCAGGGTAAGCGTCACTTCCCGTGGTCCCGAAAGGCTGGAGACGGCGTCGACCGCGTTGTCCAGCAGGTTCCCCACGATGGTCAGGAGATCCTGCGTCCCGAGCCCCGGTTCGCGGAGCCGTGATTCGTCGGAGACCGCCACGCTCACGTCCTGCTCCGCGGCCACCGTGATCTTTGCATAGATGAGCGCTGCGAGCTCGGGCGGTTCGATCCGTGCGCGCAGGCCCTCGCCGAGGGAGCGCGACGTGTCCGCGATGCCCGAGATGAAGGTGCGTGCCTGCTCGATGTCGCCCAGATGGAGGAGCGCGCCCACCGTGTGCATCCGGTTTGCATACTCGTGCTCCTGCGCACGCAGGGCAGCCATCAGCCCTTCCAACGCACGCAGGTCCCGCACCAGCGCTTCCACTTCGGTGCGGTCGCGCAGGGTCACGACGGCGCCCACGCTCCGGCCGCCCACGCTCACCGGCATGCGGTTGGCCACGAGGAGGGAGTCGTCGGTGATGATCGTCTGATCGGCGCCGGGCGCCTCGCCGGTGAGGACGTCGCGGAGCCGTCCCTCCGGGATGAGCTCCTCCACCGGGCGGTCGAGCGGCGTGTTTTCGAGGCGCAGCAGGCGCCGGGCCTCGCCGTTGATCACGGTGACCCGGCCGGCGTCGTCAATTCCCACCATGCCCTCGCGGATACCGTGCAGCAGGGCCTCCCGCTCCTGCAGGAGCGAGGCGATCTCCGACGGTTCGAGTCCGAACGTCGCGCGCTTGATGGCCCGCGCCAGCAGGAACGAGCCCGCACCGCCGATCAGGAGGATGAGCACCGAGGACCCGCCCACGATGCCGGCGTCCCGTTCAAGCTCCACGCTGACGGTGGTCTCGAGGATGCCCACCGAGACTTGTCCGACGACGTTCCCCGCCGCATCCAGGATCGGCGCCTTCGCATTGGCGGAGTCGCCCAGGCTGCCGTGGTCCGTGCCCACATGGGTCTGGCCGTCGAGCACGGCCACCGGCTCTTCGAGCCGCTTTCCAATGAGCGACGGCGTGGGGTGGGAGAAGCGGATGCCGTCCCGGTCCGTGACTACCACGTAGTCCGTCTCCGCGCGCGTGCGCACACGCTCGGCGATGCCCTGGATCTGGTGGCCCTGATCGCCGGTGGCCACGCCGGTCGCGACCTCCGGCATCTGCGCCACGGATTCCGCGACGCCAAGGGCCCGCAGCCGGAACTGGTCATCGAGGACCTGGCCGGTGATGCGGTTGGTCACCAGCCCGCCCAGTCCCACCGTGACCACGATCAGCACGAGCGTCCACACAAGGATCTGGGAAGCGAGCGGCCGGGCGCCCCACCACGCCTTCGGGCTGCTCACCGCCCGCATCCTGCCCGGCCGAGCGCGGCATTCCGGGCGCCCCGGACGGCATTCCGATCAAAAGGTTCAAAACCTGAATGAAGGCTAATAACCCTCACAAGGCACGCAAGCGTGGCCCTGACCCGGCAGTCCTTTCTACGGTGGGTGCACTGATCATGACTCATGTCACAAAGGACGAACTGTCGAAGGCATGGCTCAAGGATCCACCGGACAAAGGCGTCGCCGCAAATGAGGCGGCTGGCGCAGACAACAGAGAGGCTTTACGCCATGGGTGTAAACCATCGAATCCGCCCACCAGCGGATGGCGGCAAGGATGCCGGCATTGATATCGCGGGGCTGACCAAGCGCTACCTCACGCCGAAGGGTGAGACGTTCACCGCGATTCAGGATGTGACGCTTGCTGTGGAACCCGGGCAGTTCTGCTCGATTGTCGGCCCCACGGGCTGCGGCAAGTCCACCACGCTGGCACAGGTCTCCGGGCTGGAGCGTCCCAGCCAGGGCTCTGTGCGCGTCGGCGGCCAGGCCGTCGAGGGTGTCACGGACGGCGTCAGCTACATGTTCCAGGCGGATGCGCTCTTCCCGTGGAAGAGCGTGCTGAGCAACGTGATGATGGGACCGGTGCTGCTGGGAACCCCCAAGCGCGAGGCCACCCTGCTCGCGAGGGACTGGATCCGCCGTGTGGGGCTGGCCGGCTTTGAGGACCGCTACCCGCACCAGCTCTCGGGCGGAATGCGCAAGCGCGTTGCCATGGCCGCCGCCCTCATCAACAATCCGAGGATCCTGCTCATGGACGAGCCGTTCGGTGCGCTCGACGTGCAGACCAAGGCCATCATGCAGAACGAGCTGCTCAAGCTCTGGGAGGAGCTCAGGCCCTCGGTCCTCTTCATCACCCACGACCTCGACGAGGCCGTGGCGCTCTCCGACCGGGTGGTGATCATGACCAGCAGCCCCGGAACGGTCAAGGACGTTTTCGACATCGACCTCCCCCGGCCGCGCGGAAATGTCCAGGAAATCCGCCACGAGGAGCGCTTCCTCGAACTGCAGGGCCAGATCTGGGAATCGCTCAAAGACGAGGTCACCCGCGCCTACGCCAAGACGGCAGGTGCAGCAGCATGACCACTCTTGTGCAGGAGGAAACGGTGAACCCGCAGCAGCAACAGCAGCAGGCCGCGGCCGCGCAGTCCGGCAAAACGCAGTACCGGCGCCGCGCAACGGCAGTCTGGGTGGGCCGCGCCGTCCTCGCCGTGGCAGTAATCGGCGGCTGGCAGTGGTTCACTTCGGAAGGCTGGGTGGATGCGTTCTTCTTCGGCCAGCCCAGTGAGATCTGGAACAGCCTCGTGAAGCTCTTCACCGAGGGAACGGCCTTCGGCACCATCTGGGAGAATCTCTGGATCACCATGCAGGAGGCGTGCCTGGGCTTCCTTCTCGGCACGTTCGTCGGCGTGGTCCTCGGACTCCTGCTGGGCTCGAACAAGTACCTCTCGGCCGTCGTGGGGCCTTACATCCGGATCGTGAACTCAATTCCCCGCATCGTCCTCGGATCGATCTTCATCGTGGCCTTCGGCCTCGGCGTCTTCCCGAAGGTTCTGCTCGCCGCAGTGCTGGTCTTCTTCGTCGTCTTCTTCAACGCCTTCCAGGGCGTGCGTGAGGTGGACCAGAACCTCGTCGCGAACGTCCGGGTGCTCGGTGCATCACCGCTCCAGGTGGCCGTCCACGTAACCATTCCCTCGGCGATGACGTGGATCATCGCGAGCCTCCACACGGCCTTCGGCTTCGCGATCATCGGCGCACTCGTCGCGGAGGTGCTCGGCGCCCAGCAGGGCATCGGCCTGATCATCAGCCAGGCGCAGGGCACCTTCGACCCGAACACTGTGTTCGCCTGCATGGTGATCATCGCCGTGATCACGCTCGCCGCCGAGTACCTGATCAGCCTGCTGGAACACACCCTGCTGAAATGGCGGCCGCCAAACCGCTCCGAAGCCCAGGCCATCTGACAGCCCAGGCCGTCCAACCGATTTACACCCGTCAAACACAGCAACATCCAGAAGAGAAAAAGGAAAAGTGCCCCAATGATGAAGCACAAGCTCTACGCCACCGCTGCCCTGGGCGTGGTCGCCCTCAGCCTCGCCGCCTGCGGCGGCGGCACCTCGGCCAGCTCGCCCGCCTCCAGCGGTTCCGGCAGCACCGCGTCAGCGGACACCTCGACAATGCCAACGGTCAAGCTCATGGTGGGCGGCATCGACAAGCAGATCTACCTGCCCTACCAGCTGGCGGAAAGCCTCGGCTACTACACGAAGTACGGCGTGAAGGTGGAGCTCTCCACGGAGCAGCACGGCGGCGTCGGGGCGGAAGAAGCCATGGCGTCCGGCCAGGTGGACATGGCCGGTGCGTGGTACATCCACACGGTCGACTTCCAGTCCAAGGGCAAGAACGTCATCGACCTCGTGCAGCTCTCCAGTGCACCGGGCGAGCGCATCATGTGCAGCCCCAAAGCCAACGTCCACTCGGGCGCGGACCTCAGGGGCAAGACCGTCGGCGTGACCGACCTCGGCTCGGGCACCGATGAGCTCACCCAGTTCATCGCGGCCAAAGCCGGAGTCACGAAGAACGATTACCACACCATCGCCGTGGGCGCCGGAGCCACCGCCATCGCGGCCATCCAGCGCGGCTCCGCCGACTGCGTCATGACCACCCAGCCCACAGTCGGCGCGCTGGAGAGCAAGAACCTCGCCGTCTCGGCAATCGACCTGGCGACCGCGGACGGCACCAAGGGCGCGCTCGGCGGCTCCTGGCCCGCGGCCAGCGTGCTGGCACAGGCCGACTGGGTCAATTCCCACGAAGCCGAGGCCCAGAAGGTTGTCAACGCACTCGTGGACACCATGCACTGGATCAGCACCCACTCGGCCGCAGAGATCGCGGACAAGCTGCCCTCCACCTTCGTCCAGAACAGCACCATCTCGAAGGACCAGTACGTCAAGGCGCTGGACACGGACAAGGGACAGTTCCTGCCTGATGGCCTCATGCCGGCTGGCGGCCCCAAGACCATCTTCGCAATGGAGAAGCAGAACGGCGTGGACACCTCCAAGGTGACCTTCGGCGGCACCTTCACCAACAAGTACGCGGACGCCGCGCTCAAGCTCGAGGGCTACACGCCCACCACTGCGCCGGCCGGCTCGGACGGCTGATCCCCACCGGGCTTGCGTCACCAAAGCTAAAGTACGACGGCGGGCCCGCACCTTTCAGCGCGAAAGGTGCGGGCTTTGCCTGTGGTTCTTACGTGGTGCGGTGGTGCTTAGTCGCTGCTGCGGTCCTTACGCGCTGCGGCGCTGCTTTGGAGCCACCCCGCCCAGGCGCTGCGTGACCTGCCCGGCCGCGCTCGCGCAGGCTTCGCCGAGGCTTTGCAGTGTGTCGGGGGAAACCCGGAACTTGGGTGCGGGGATGAGGACGGCGGCCGCGATGTCGCCGCGGTGGTCGTAAACGGGTGCCGCGATGCCAACCTCCTCGATGGACGTCTCGCCGTAGTTGATGGCCCAACCGCGCTTGCTGACGTCCCCGAGCCGCTGCAGGTACTCCTCGACGGAGTGGCCGTCGAGGCCGGGCAGGGTGATGGTGCCGCTGCGGAGCAGGGTGCTCACTCGTTCGGTTTGTTCGCCGGCGAGAAAGATCTGGACCGAGGCGCTGAGGGCGTCGTTGTACCGGGCGCCGAGCGGGGTGGTGTGCTTGACCTGCTGGCGGCTGGCGATCTGCTCCACGCACATCGACTCCGTGCCGTTCCACACCATCAGGGCGCTGGTCTCACCGGTCCGTTCGGTGAGTTCCCGCAGCACCGGGTAGGCCACGCGGCGTTCCTCGAGCTCGGCGAGCAGCGGCCCAGCCACCGCGATGAGGCCCAGCCCCAGCCGGAAGCGGCGCGTGTCCGGGTCCCGCTCCACCAGGTGCTCCTGCTCGAACGTGGCCAGGATCCGGGACACCGTGCTCTTGTGCAGGCCAACACGGCTGGCGATTTCCGTGACGCCCAGCATCGGCTCGTCCGCGGTGAAACTGCGGAGCACGGCGATGGCGTTGACGATCACCGAGGCGCCGCGGGCGTCGCCGCTGGCGGCTTCGTTGCCGGCGTCCTTGCCGGTGTCGGGGGCTGGCTTCGCGGGTGTTGCCGGGGGAGTCATGGTGTTCACTATATTTCTTCGCGGTCGTGCTTCCGGTCAATGTTGCCGAGCGGAAGCGGGGGTGGGCATGCCCTCCCGGCCGGCCGCCGTCGTCGTACTTAACCCAAGGCTGCTAAATCAACAGCCTTGACGACAACGGTTGCCCGGGGAGGGCATGCCCTGATTGTTTGTTACCCGACGGCGTTAGGCGCTGATGATGTTGTATTCGGGGCCGAACGGGAACGTGGTGATGTTCTCGGCGCCGTCCTCGCCCACCACCAGGATGTCGTGCTCGCGGTAGCCGCCCGCGCCGGGCTGGCCCTCGAGGACCGTGATCATCGGTTCCATGGAGACCACCATGCCCGGTTCGAGCACGGTGTCGATGTCTTCGCGGAGCTCGAGCCCGGCTTCGCGGCCGTAGTAGTGGCTGAGGACGCCGAAGGAGTGGCCGTAGCCGAAGGTGCGGTTGGCGAGCAGGCCGTGGGACACGTAGATCTCGTTGAGCTCGGCGGCGATGTCCTTGCAGACGGCGCCGGGCTTGATGAGTTCCAGGCCGCGCCGGTGGACCTCGACGTTGATGTTCCACAGTTCGAGCGAGCGGGCATCCGGTTCGCCGTAGAACAGCGTCCGCTCCAGGGCCGTGTAGTAGCCGGAGGTCATGGGGAAGCAGTTCAGGCTCAGGATGTCGTGTTCCTGGATTTTCCGGGTGGTGGCCCAGTTGTGCGCGCCGTCGGTGTTGATGCCGGACTGGAACCACACCCAAGTGTCGCGGATCTCGGAGTCGGGGAACGTGCGGGCGATCTCGTGCACCATGGCCTCGGTGCCGATGAGGGCCACCTCGTATTCGGTGATGCCGGCGGTGATCGCGTTGCGGATTGCTTCGCCGCCGAGGTCGCCGATGCGGGCGCCGTGCTTGATGACCTCGATTTCCTCGGCGGACTTGATCATGCGCTGGCGCATTGCGGCCTGGGCCACGTCCACCAGGGTGGCGGAATCGAACGCGGCCTGGATCTTGTTGCGGTTGTCCAGCGGCAGGGAATCGTCCTCGACGCCGAGCCGGCGGACGCTGATGCCGCGGGTGCGCAGCACCTCCTGGATCCCGTGGATGAAGTTGTCCCGCCGCCAGTCCGTGTACACGAGGTTGTCGCCGTAGCTGCGGCGCCAAGGCATGCCGGCGTCGATATTTGCGGTGACGGTGACCGTGTCCTCCTTGGTGACCACCATGGCGTAGGAGCGGCCGAAGTAGGTGAACAGGAAGTCGGAGTAGTACTTGATCGAGTGGTAGCTGGTCAGGACGACGGCGTCCAGGTCCTTCTCGGCCATGATGCTGCGCAGGCCGGCGAGGCGGCGCTCGAACTCTTCATTCGAGAAAGTCAGGGTGACCTTCTCGCCGTTGTTGAGGACCTTGAGGCGTTCGAGCTTGGCGACGTCGTTGACAGTGTCGCCGCGACGGGGGAGGTTCTCGGTGATGGTCATGCTTGTTCCTTTTCTTTCTTGGGTGGGTGTGGTGTCAGTGCTGCTGCAGGGGCTTCTTGGAAGTCTCCACGGCGAACAGGACTGCGATCAGGGAAACCAGTGAGGCGGCCACGAGGTACCAGCCGGGAGCCAGCTTGTTGTGCGTGAGGCCGATGAGGAGGGTGGCCATGAACGGGGCGGTGCCGCCGAACAGGGCGTTGGAGAGGTTGAAGCTGACGGCGAACCCGCTGTACCTGGTCTTCGTGGGGAAGAGCTCGGCCAGGAAGCTGGGCAGCGTGCCGTCGTTGAGGGTGAGCATGCCGCCCAGGAGGATCTGGACCAGGACGATCACCAGGAAGTTGCCCGTGTCCAGGAGCATGAACGCCGGCACGGTCAGCAGCATGAACAGCACGGACGCGGTGATCAGCATGCGCTTCCGGCCGAACCTGTCCGAGGCGATGCCCGTAAGGAAGATGAAGCCGATGTAGCTGGCCAGCGCGATTGTGGTGGCCAGGAACGACTCGCCGGCGCCGAAACCCAGTTCCTCGGCGAGGTAGGTGGGCATGTAGCTGAGGATGACGTAGAAGCCGACGGCGTTCAGCAGCACCGCGCCCGTGGCGATGATGAGCTGCCGCCTGTTGTTCCGGAACATGTCCCGGGCGGGTGCCTTGCCGTGCTCCTCCTGCGAGAGGGCGCGGAACGCGGGGGTGTCCTCGAGCTTGGTGCGGATGTACCGGCCGATCAGGCCCATCGGGGCGGCGAGCAGGAACGGCAGGCGCCAGCCCCAGTCGTGCAGCTGGCTTTCGCTAAGGACTGAGGTGAGGAGTGCGGCCAGCAAGCTGCCCAGCAGCAGTCCCGCCGCGGTGCTTGCGGGTACGACGGCGGCATACAGTCCGCGCCGATGTGCCGGTGCGTACTCCACCAGGAAGGCGGAAGCGCCGGCGTACTCGCCCGAGGCGGAGAACCCCTGGACGACGCGGACCAGCAGGAGCAGGACCGGCGCCAGGAAACCAATGGTGCCGTAGCCGGGGATCAGGGCAATGCAGAACGTGGCCACAGACATGATGACGATCGAAAGCGACAGCGCTTTCCGCCGTCCCAGCCGGTCTCCGATGTGGCCCCAGAAGAAGCCGCCCAGGGGCCGGACGAAGAAGGAGATGGCGAAGACGCCGAAGGTTGCCAGCAATGCTGTCTGGCGGTCGGCCTCCGGGAAGAAGACCGTGGAGATGATGCCGGCCAGGTAGCCGTAGACGGCGTAATCGAACCATTCGACGAAGTTGCCGATGAAGCTCGCGGTGATGACCCGGCGTCGGGTGTCTTTGCTGACCCCGTCGCCGGAGTGGGGTGCCTCGTTGGGCTGGCTGGCTTGGCTGGCGTGGCCGGTCAGCGGCTCTGCTGCTCCGGCCGTCTGGGTTATCGGGTGTTCCATGTGTCCACCAATGAAAGCTTGGGGTTGCTTGTGTTGCAACGCTGTTGCACCAGACTAGGCGTGACCCGGCTCACTCGTCAATGGGTATTTTTGGGCTTATCTGGCGAGTGTCTTGTCCAATCCGGATAGTGGAGTGCCGCTGAATGGCGAGGGGTCGCTTCGCTATAGAGGTGTGGATGGTTGCAATTGAAACAACCCGGTTGCATTAGGCGACATGATCCGGGTGGCGTGAGATCAGACGCTCCCTCACTTTTCGCCGCCTTTTCCCGGACGCTTCCTCACCTAACGTCGTCTTTTCCCGGACGCGTCCTCACGTTTCGTCGTCTTTTCCCGGACGCTCCCTCACTTTTCGCCGTCTTTCCCCGGACGCGTCCTCACCTTTCGTCGTCTTTTCCCGGCCCTTCCTCACCCAGGTCTGCGCAGCCGGGGCCTGGCTACGGCGTCACCGCCTGCGCCGCTGTATCAAGGAATTACCGGAATGAACGGGAGCGAATCATGGTGAAGATAGCGGTGCTCATCGGCAGCACGCGTCCGCAGCGCCGCAGGAGGCAGGTGGCGGAGTGGGTGTATTCCAGGGCCGGTGCCCGGGGAGGCGCGGACTTCGAGTTGCTTGACCTGGCGGACTACGACCTTCCGCTGCTGGATGAGCCCATACCGCCATCGATGGGTCAGTACACCCACGAGCACATGAAGGTCTGGGCGCAGGCAATCTCCCGCTTCGACGGCTTCATTTTCGTGACCGCCGAATACAACCACTCCGTTCCCGGTGCACTGAAGAACGCGCTGGACTTCCTTTATGCCGAGTGGAACAACAAGGCCGCGGGATTTGTCAGCTACGGAAGTGCCGGGGGAGTTCGGGCGGTCGAAAACCTCCGCCTGATCACGGCGGAGCTGCAGATGGCAGGCGTCCGCGCCCAGGTGGCGCTGCCCTTCGCGTCAGAGTTCGAGAACTACACCGTCTTCACACCGAGTGATGACGCTGAAGAAGCCTTGAAGCCGCTGCTGGACCAGCTCATCTCCTGGTCCACCGCACTCAGGACCATCCGGACCTGACGGGCCCGGGCAGCCCGAAGTGTCCAATCGTCAGTCGTTGCGAACGCTGTAGGTGCTGACGATGTTTCCCTTGCTGGTCCTGTACTGGTCCTTCAGCTCCAGCCTGGTCAGCGGATCGCCGTCCTCGAACAGCCGCCGCCCGCTGCCGGCCACCACTGGATGCGTCATGAGGGTCAGCTCGTCGAGGAGGCCGGCGAACAGCAGCTGCCGGGTGACCGAGATGCTGCCGCATACGGCGATCTCGCCGCCGTCGCGCTTTTTGAGATCGGTGATGAACTCCTCGAGCGGCGCCCCGATCAGGTGCGAATTTTGCCATTCGAGCGGTTCCGACAGGGTGCGCGATGCGACGAACTTTTCCACCGGGTTGATGAAGGCGGCGAAGTCCTCGTCCTGGGAAGCGTTGGGCCAGTACCCCGCCCACTCCTGATAGCTGACCCGTCCGAGCACGACGGTGTCCACGGTGTTGATCATCTTGGTCAGACCCTTGCCGAGGTCCTCATCGAAGCTGTCGAACTGGAAATTGAACGGGTCCTGCACCACGCCATCCACGGAGTGGAACAGTCCGGCGGTCACCTTGCGCATTGGCTCCTCCTAATCGGGTCGTCAGGCATTACCGTATTCGGCCGCGGCCGGCGTGGGAAGGTCCTGCCGCGCGCCGCGGCATTTTGACATGCCGGCGACGCGGGCCGCCAGGGCTCCTATGCTGGCCTAGGAATCGGCGTCGAAAATGAGGGGACCAACGATGATTCACCGCGCTGCCTTCGGTTTAGCCGCGATTGTCGCGCTTTTGCTTTCGGCGTGTTCGGCGCCGAAGGGGGATCCTGCTCCCGCGTCGGCTGTGCCTTCGGTTCAGCAGGAAATGCCGACGGCGGTGGTCCAGAGTGCCGCAGGCAAGAAAGCCGTGGTGCACGCCGGGGTGTCGTCCGCTCCCGAGGCAAGCGGTCAGCTCATCGGCAGTCTTGCCGCGGATAGGGCCGGATGCATCGTGGTGCGGACCCGCGGCGGGGAAGAAACAACGCTGGTCTTCCCTGAAGGCACTGTGTTCAAGGGCGAGTCACTGGCATTGCCGGACGGTTCATCCCTGTCCGCCGGGGCTAACGTGATCTTGGACGGTGCGCGTGTTCCCGCTGACGAGAAATTGAGCGTATGCCCCAACTACTTCAGGCTTTTCACGGTAGTGACAGCCACTGTCAACCGGTAGCGGCGGGATCTGCGGGAGCGTTGGGCGTGGAGGCGGCGGGATCTGCGGGAGCGTTCGGGTGGAGGCGGCGGGATCTGCGGGCGCGTTGGGGGTGGAGGCGGCGGGATCTGCGGGAGCGTTCGGGTGGATAAACGCTCTCTCAGCTTTCGCCGTCGTGCGCTAAACGCTCTCTCACTGTGGCACCATTGCGCTTCGTCTACTTAGCGTTACTATGTACTGGTAGCTAGTAGTACTAAGTAGCTGGAGGAGGTGTCCGGTGGGCAAGCAAATGACGGAGATGCTCAAGGGGACGCTGGAGGGCATCGTTCTTGCCCTCCTGACCGGTAAGCCGGCGTATGGATACGAGATCACGACGCTGCTCAGGGAGAAGGGATTCGCCGATATCGCGGAGGGCACGGTCTATGCGCTGCTGGTGAGGATCGAGCAAAAGGGCCTTGTCGACGTCGAGAAGCGTCCGTCAGAGAAGGGCCCTCCGCGCAAGGTGTACACGCTCAATGCCCAGGGGGATGAGTACCTGGAGGAGTTCTGGAGAACATGGAGCTTTCTGGCCGACCGGCTCGAACAGCTCCGAGAAGGAGGGAAATAGACATGGCCATGGGATGGATTGAGCAGGTCACCGGCTCGCTCGAACAGAAAAAACAGTACCGGCAGTACAAGGCCCGCGCGAAGCAGCTTCCCGCAAACTACCGCACAGCGCTCGAGGCGCTGGAGCGGTACCTGACGTACTTCGGGGCGATCACGAAGGGGGAGACCCTGGTGAAGATGCTGGAGGATCTGGCGGATCTCTTCGTGCAGAGTGCGGCGAGCGGAACCCCGATCCGGGAAGTCGTCGGGGAGGACCCCGTGGAGTTCGCGGAGACGTTCCTCCAGAACTACTCGGAGGGGCAGTGGATCAACAAGGAGCGGAAACGGCTCGCCGAGGCGATCGACGGCATCACGAAAGAGGAGGAGGTCCCATGAGCACCACTGCGCCGCGGGATCGCGAGCCCGCGATCCGCGTGCAGGGCATGGAGAAGTCGTACAAGTCTTTGCAGGTGCTGCGCGGTGTTGATTTCGACGTGGCGCCGGGCAGCATCTTCGCCCTTCTCGGCTCGAACGGGGCAGGAAAGACCACCATGGTGAGGATCCTGTCCACACTTTTAAGGCCCGACGCCGGCACGGCCACCGTGAACGGGTTCGACGTGCTGAAGGAGCCGCTCCGGGTCCGGGAATCCATCAGTCTCACCGGACAGTTCGCAGCGGTGGACGAGGTCCTCTCAGGCCGGGAGAACCTAGTGCTCGTTGCCAGGTTGCGGCACCTGAAAAACCCCGGCAACGTGGCGGATGATCTGCTGGCGCGCTTCAACCTGGCCGACGCAGGATCGCGGAAGGTGTCCGAGTATTCGGGAGGCATGCGCCGCCGTCTCGACATCGCCATGAGCCTGATCGGGCAGCCGAAGGTGATCTTCCTCGATGAGCCGACGACGGGACTCGACCCTGAAGCGCGCATCGAAGTGTGGCAGGTGGTGCAGGATCTCGCCAACCAGGGGACCACCGTTCTGCTGACCACGCAGTATCTCGACGAGGCCGAACAGCTCGCAGACCGAATTGGCATTCTTCATGAGGGACGGATCATCGCTGATGGGACCCTCGCGGAGCTGAAGCAGCTGCTCCCGCCGGCGGAAGTCCAGTACGTCGAGAAGCAGCCGACCCTGGAGGACATCTTCCTCGCACTGGTGGGGAAGGACAGCAGGGCCGGGTCGAGTGTCGCATCCGGCGTCGCATCAAGGGAGGGCCGGTCATGAGCAAGCACTTCTTCGGGGACACTGCCATCCTTCTCGGTCGGTCGATGCGCCACATCTTCCGTAGCGTGGACACGATCATCACCACTGCGATCACGCCGATCGCCCTCATGTTGCTGTTCGTCTACGTGTTTGGCGGCGCCATCAGGACGGACGCCGACAACTACATCAATTACCTGCTTCCCGGAATCATGCTGATCGCGATCGCGTCGGGCATCGCGTATACGGCCGTTCGCTTGTTTACCGACATGAAGAGCGGCATTTTCGAGCGGTTCCAGTCCATGCCGATCGCGCGGTCGTCCGTGCTGTGGGCCCACGTCCTGACGTCGCTGGTTGCCAACGGGCTGTCGCTCGCGATCATCGTTTTGGTGGCCCTTCTTATGGGCTTCCGGACGTCGGCCGGGCCGCTGGAGTGGCTCGCCGTCGTCGGGATCCTCACGCTGTTCACCCTGGCACTCACCTGGATCGCAGTCATCGCCGGGTTGTCTGCCAAGTCCGTGGACGGCGCCGGCGGCTTCTCCTACCCGCTGATCTTCCTGCCCTTCATCAGTTCGGCGTTCGTCCCCACGGACACCATGCCGGGTCCTGTGCGTGCGTTTGCCGAGAACCAGCCGGTCACTTCGATCGTCAACACCATCCAGGACCTGTTTGCGCAGCGTCCCGTCGGCGTCGACATTTGGATCGCTTTGGCATGGTGCCTTGGGAGCCTCGTCCTCGCCTACGTCTTCGCGATGGGCGCTTACCGGCGGAAGATCAGCTAAGGGCGTTCGACGGCGGCCGGGCGGCGGTTGGGGGATGGGCGGCGGTTCGCTTAGGGAGTCAGCGGACCGCGGAGGACACGCAGTGCGAGGCCCTTGTCGCCGTCGATAACGGCTTTGTCTGAAAGGCTGGAGCGGCCCCAGAGGCCCCAGTACATTTCCTGAGGCGCTGCGGTGACCGACGCTGCGATGTCCCCGGTGCCGAAAGTCCAGGCCGTCCCGTCCGGGACGCGGAAGGTCACCGCCCTTCCCGGGTCGGCCATCCGCTCCAGCCGAAGTTGGCGCGGGGCGAACATTGCCAGCGCCTCGTCGATGCCGTCGAGCAGGAAGTCCTCTGCGAACTCCGGGTCCGCGAGGCCGGATGCCTGGTGGGCGTCGACGAGGTGGATGGCGTGCTCGTGTGCCTGCCGGCGAAGCCAGAAGCCGGCCGTTCGCGGGGGAGGGCCGAAATTCCAGCACGCCGCGTCGGGGTTCGCGGAGGTCATGGTGGCCAGGAAGTCCGGCGTCCCTTCGAGGAACCAGGCTGCTGCTCTTGCGGAAGGCGGGATCGGTTCTTCGACGTACTGGCCGGCGCGAACCACTCCGGCAGCCCATCGTTCGATTGAGCCGAGATGCCCGAATAGCGCATCGAGGGTCCATCCCGGGCATGCCGGAACCGACCGGTCCAGCATGTTCACCGGTTGGCGCGCAACGGCTTCGAGGGCGCCGAGGCTCCGGGTGAGTTCGGCAAGGTAGCGTTCGGGCAGCATGGGTCGAGCATATCCAAGACCGATAGTGCGGAAGGGTTGGGCTGGAGGCGGCGGGAGGTGAGGACGCGTTCGGGTTTGGGCGGCGGGAGGTGAGGACGCGTTCGGGTTGGAGGCGGCGGGAGGTGAGGACGCGTTCGGGTTGGAGGCGGCGGGAGGTGAGGACGCGTCGGGTTGGAGGCGGCGGGAGGTGAGGACGCGTCACGTTTGAAGCGGCGGGAGGTGAGGACGCGTTCGGGTTTGGGCGGCGGGAGGTGAGGACGCGTCTTGTATCCAGGACGCTTCCTCACCTTTTGCCGGGTTTTCTCGAACGCTTCCTCAGCTTTCGCCGTCAATGGCCCTGGGGGAGTGCGGCCAGGCGCGTGGCCAGGTGCAGCCCAACGAGGCGGCCCGTTCCCCGCGGGTCGCCGCCGCACAGGTCGAAGATGCGCTGCAGCCGGTGGTACATCGACTGCCGTTCCAGATGCAGTTCGCGTGCGGCTTGCGCTGTGTTGCAGCCGGAGTCGAGCCACACCGTCAGGGTGTGCAGCAGCTGCGAGTTCCGCTGCTCGTCGTGCTCGAGAATGGGCCCCAGCGTCCGGCGGACAAAATCGCGGCGGGCGCCGGCATCGATACTCTCGGCCGCCAGTCGCTCGGCACCAAACGCGTCCGCGTCGCGCACCTGCCGACTCCCGCCGGCAGCGCGGCCAGCCCGGGGCGCCAGATCCAGCGTCCGTCGGGCCTCCGTCATGGACCAGCCTGCCTCACCAATGCCCTGCCCCAGAGGTCCGACGGCGATCGCGGAACCTTCCGGGACATCGAGCCCGCCCAGCGCTTCGATCAATGACGCCCGCGCGGCCCGGGCTCCCTCGCGGGGAATGCCAGCCAACGCGATGAGCTCCAACTTGTCCGCGTAGCTCGCGGCATGCGGAACCGACGCCGCCAGAACCGTATCCAGCGCCGGGCGCAGCCTGCCGGATGCGGCCGAACGGATCATGACGGCGGCCACCGGACCGTCGACGGCGAACCCCGCCGCCGCGCCCAGCTGCTCCAGCCGCCACGGCTGGGCCCCGGAATGGACGGCGCGCATGAGTTCGGCGCCCGCCAGTTCCTTCAACCCGGGCGGCATCCGCTGGAGCAGGGCAAGGCCAAGAATGTCGACGGACCGTTCGCCGGCCACCCGCACAAACGTCGGGTCGACGCCCTCTGGCAGCTCCAGCTCGAGCCGGGCGGCCAGCACACCGCGGACCGGAACGTCGACCGCCGTCGTACCCACCGCCGTCGTCCTCACCGTGCCCAAACCGCCGGTGCCCAAACGGCCGGTGCCAATAGCGCCGTCGGAACTCCCGCCGTCGGCCGTTCCAGGGGAACCGCCCGCAGCGCCGCCGCCCGCACTCCCCAGCGTCAGCCCGGCCGGCGACACCAGGCGGACCCCGGTCCCGGTCTGCCCGGCGAGCACGGCGAGAACCTCGTCCAGCCCGCCGCCGTGGGCGAGTTCGGCGGCCATGGCGTGGCTGATTTCGTCCCCGCGCTGCAGCAGCTCCACCGACTTGCCCACCAGGATCGAGTTGATCTCCTGCATGATGCCCACGAAGGGCGCCACGTTGCGCAGCTCGAACAGCGGAAGGCCCTGCGACTCCGCAGTTACCAGCATCGACTCGGGAATGTCCGGCAGGTCCGGCCCGGTCTCGATGGCTAGGGCGGCAACGCCGCGGCCGGCCAGCTCGCGCACATACGCCACCCGCCGCTCGTCGGTTGCGGTGGCGAGGGCCTGCCCGCCGCTCAGCAGGAGTTCGCCGCCGCGGAGCAGGGGCGCGATATCCAGGACCTCGCTGGAGTGGACCCACCGCACCTGCCGGCCCGGTACAGCGGAGCCGGCGGCCCGCAGCAGCGGGTCAGCCGCCCGAAGGGTCCGATGCTTCAGCACGTCTTCGAGGAACACCGATCTTACACTCCGTCATAGGCAAGGGAATTCTGCTAGACAGATCGTACCTTGTTGCTGTGATGGAGCCCACATACGCTTAATTCATCCCTTCTTCACGGAGGCTCTTCTTCCTCACACGGAGGCTTTTCCGATGCACAACTCCTCAACACCGCAGTCCGGGCCCGCAATGGAGCAGGCCGAGGACTTCGAAGCCTGGCTCCAGCCCATTCCGGAAACCGCGCGCACCCGCAAAGTGTCCGGCCAGTTCTGGATCTGGGCCGGTGCAAACCTCGCCCCGATCAACTGGGTCCTCGGCGCCCTGGGCATCAACCTGGGCCTCGGCTTTGCCGACACCGTCACGGTCCTGGTCCTGGGCAACCTGATCGGCATGCTGCTGTTCGGCTGCTTCGTCCTGCTGGGGCAAAAGACCGGCGCCACCGGCATGGTCCTGGCCCGCGCCGCGTTCGGCCGCCGCGGCAACTACCTGCCGGCCGCTATCCAGGCCCTACTGGTGGTGGGCTGGTGCGCCGTCAACACCTGGATCATCCTCGACCTGGTCATGGCACTGTTCGGCACCCTCGGCTGGGTCGACCCCGAGGCCCACAACTACGCCTGGAAGATCGGCGTTGCCACGTTCATCATGGCCGCCCAGGTGGCCATCGCGTGGTTCGGCTACAAGGCCATCGCCGCCTTCGAAAAATGGACGGTGCCGCCAACCATCATCATCCTGGTGGTCATGTCCGCCGTCGCCTGGTTCGGCCTCAAGATCGACTGGACCTACGCGGGCCCCGCGGGACACATCCTTGAAGGCTCCGAAAGGATCGCCGCCATGAGCGCCGTAATGACGGCCATCGGCATCGGCTGGGGCATCACCTGGTTCACCTACGCCGCCGACTACTCCCGCTTCGTCAGCAAGACAGTTCCCAAGAAAAAGGTCTACCTGGCCTCCGTCCTGGGCCAGTTCATCCCCGTCGTCTGGCTTGGCGTCCTCGGCGCCAGCCTGGCCACCAACAGCGGCGAGGTCGACCCCGGCAAGCTCATCGTGCAGAACTTCGGCGCCATGGCGCTGCCCGTCCTCCTCATGGTGCTGCACGGCCCCATCGCCACCAACATCCTCAACATCTACACGTTCTCGGTGGCCACGCAGGCCCTCGACATCACCGTCAGCCGCCGGAAGCTCAACCTGTTCGTCGGCGTCTTCTCGCTCATCGCCGTCGTGTTCTTCATCTTCCAGGAGGACTTCGCCTCGGTGCTCGACGCCTGGCTGATCGGCCTGGTGGCCTGGGTGGCGGCCTGGGGCGGCGTGATGCTGGTGCACTACTTCTGGCTGGAGAAGCGCTGGCCGGGCAACGTGGAACGGCTGTTCGACGGCGTCGGCACCCGCCGCCTGCCCGTGGTCAACTGGGCCGGCGTGACGTCGCTGCTCGCCGGCATTCTGGCCACCTGGCTGTTCATGTACGGACTCATCCCGATCATGCAGGGGCCCATCGCGGTGGCCCTCGGCGGGTGGGACCTCTCCTGGCTGGCCGGCGGCCTCACCAGCGCCGCGGTGTACGCGGTCCTCGGTCCGCGGCTGCACCGGCCGTACGTCACGGTGACGTCCGACGGCGGCACGGCAGCTGCCGCGGTCAGCGCACCTGTCGCTGCGCAGGCACCCCAGCCGGTTCCCGCCGTCGAACTCTAAACCTCTTCCCCTCTGACGAAAGGAACTCCGGCATGAGCACCAGCGCCTTCGCGGATTCCCAGCACCCCATCACCTGGCCGGCCGGCTTCACCGCCGCCGCGTCCTTCACCTTCGATGTCGACGCCGAGTCCTGCGTCATTGCGCACGACCCCACCAGCACCCGGCGCATGTCGCTCATGAGCCACCAGTCGTACGGGCCGAAGGTTGCGGTGCCGCGGCTGCTGCAGATCCTGGCGCGGCAGGAGGTCCGCGGGACGTTCTTCATCCCCGGGTTCACCGCGGAAAGCTACCCGGACGTGGTGCGGCAGATCGTCGACGGCGGCCACGAGGTTGCCCACCACGGTTACCTGCACGAGCCGATGCAGGGGATCGACGCCGTGACGGAGGCGGCGTACCTGGACCGCGGACTGGAGTCGCTCGAGAAGGTCGCCGGGATCCGGCCGGTGGGGTACCGGGCGCCGTGGTGGGAACTGAACTGGCACTCACCGGCGCTGCTGGCGGACCGCGGCTTCCTCTACGATTCCAGCCTGCTCGACGGCGATGCGCCGTACCGGATGTCCGTCTCGCAGGATGGTGTTTCGGACTCCCGTGACATCGTGGAGATCCCCGTGGACTGGACGCTGGACGACTGGGAGCAGTACGCGTTCTACCCGGGGGTGACCGGCAGCGGCGTGATCGAAAGCCCGGCCAAGGTGCTGGAGATGTGGACGCTCGAGGCGCAGGCCCACCACTCGCAGGGGAGCTGCTTCGTGCTCACCAATCACCCGTTCATCTCGGGCCGGCCCTCCAAGGCGGTGGCGCTGGAGCAGCTGATCGAGCGGGTCAAGGGCATGGACGGCATGTGGGTGACGACGCTGGAGCAGATCGCCGAGCACACGAAGGCCACTGTCGCCGAGGTCCACACGCACGCCAGGATCGACGTGCCTGTTGCTCCCGGGTTCGGCGCCCGCTTCAAACCCGGCCAGGTGCAGGTGCCCGCCCTCAGTTAGCGCGGCTGCTGGCGAGCGCGAACGGACAGTTGAGGCCCATTTCCAGGAGCGCGAACGGACACTTAAGGCCCATTCCCGGGGGCCCAAGTGTTCGTTCGCGCTGTGAATTCAGGACAGTGTCTCGACGGACGCACCGGGGAGTGCTTTCCTTGATCTTGGGCGACCGCCTGCCCGGCATCTGCCCGGGATTCACTTGAGCAAAGGAGCTTCAAAGTGGCTGGCCTTAGCAATAAGTTCGACTCTGAGTATGAAAGCAAGAGCGTCGAGGAACTGGCCAAGGCACCCGTCGGTGCACTCCAGGGCCTGTCCGAGTCTGACGCCCAGAAGCTCCAGGAAGCCCTTGGCATCAAGACCGTCAAAGACCTGGGAACCAACAAGTATTTCCTGTGGGCCCAGGCGGTAGCGAGACTGGCCGAATAGTCCACCAGTCGCGGAGGGCACCGGCCCGCCGACCATGACGGCGGGCCGGTTTCCTGCGTCTTTGTCCCGCCAGCGCGCCGGGCCAAGAAGACGGCGCCGACCCACAGGACCGTTGCCCCGGCGCCGGGAACTGCAATGATCAGACCATGAGCAGAGTGGACGGCGCAGGAAACCAAACATCGAAGTACGACCGGCCGGCGCATCATTCGCGGCTCAGGTTGCTGGTGATGGCCGTCATCGGTCTTGCTACGGCTGCGGCGGTGGGGCTCCTGCAGTCGTGGACCTATGCGCCGGCCATGGGGTGGGCGGCAGCAACCGCCACCTATCTGATCTGGGTGTGGGCCATCATCGGGCGCCTCCCGGCAGGTGCAACGGCGGCCCACGCCCGGCGCGACGATCCCGGCCGGGCCGCATCCGACACCCTGGTACTGGCTGCCACCGTGGCCAGCTTCGGTGGCGTTGCCATAATCCTCTTGGACGCTTCCAACAACGTGGGCGGAGCCAAAGCCGGCATCATCGCACTTGGGCTGGGGAGCTCAACATTGTCCTGGTTCCTGGTGCACACGCTCTACACGCTGCGCTACGCCTCCATCTACTATCGCGACAAAACCGGCGTCGATTTCAATCAGGACAAACCGCCGCGCTACACGGACTTCGCGTATCTGGCCTTCACCGTGGGCATGGCCTACCAGGTCTCGGACACCAACCTCAAGACAGATGCCATGCGCGGCTCGGTGCTCCGCCACGGGTTGCTGTCCTACCTGCTGGGCGCAATCGTACTGGCCACGACCATCAACCTGGTCTCCGGCCTGGTCGCCTGAAGGGTCCTCGCCTCCTCGTTTGGCCAAAAAAGGCCGCTTCGAAGCTTCTCCAAGCGGCCCTTTTTGGCCAAACGGCGAACGGAGCTGCGTCTAGTGCCCGGCTTTCACCGTGAGCACCTTCAGGGCAGCGGCGTTGACCACGGCGGCGAACGCGGGACTGCGCTGGGCGAGCTGCAGCACCGCGGTGTACATGGTTGGGATGGCGCGGGGGTTCGCGCACAGCAGCATGGTTCCGCCGGCATTGATGAAATTCGTGGCCCGCGTTCCCAAAGCCCACGGGCCCAGCTGCGCCGCGTTGCACAGGTCATCGGACAGGACGACGCCGGTGAAGTGCAGGTCTGTTCGCAGCATCGTCCGCAGGATCACCGGCGAGAACGGGGCGATGTGCCCGGCGTCGATGCGCGTGTAATAGGCGCTCGACACCATGACCCACCGGGTACCCGCCTGGATTGCTGTCCGGAACGGCAGCAGGTAAGGGTCGGTGCGCGTGGTGACGGTGTCCTTGACGTTCCGGCTGGTGTCCGTGTTCAGCACAACGCGGCCCAGGCCCGGGAAATGCTTGACCACGGGCGCGATGCCGGCTTGGCGCATGCCGGCCGCGAAGGCGCCGCCGTGGGCAGAGACGGCCTGCGGCGTGAACCCGTATTCGCGGCCAAAGAACCCGATGGGCGCGTTCCGCGGGGCGAACTGTCTGCTCGGAACGGTGTCCATTACCGGCGCCAGGTTCATGGTGAGCCCGGCCGATCGCAGCTGGCTACCCCAGACGCGCGCGTTGGCCTGGAGGGCCGCCGTCGTCTGTGTCCCCTGGGCCAGTCCTGTGGGGATGGCCGAGAAACCGGGACCGCTGAGGACCTGGACGAAGCCGCCCTCCTGATCGGTAGCCACCGCGAGGCGGATGCCGCCGGTGGTGGCCGCTGACACGGTCGCCGTCATCCGGCGAACGACGGCGGCCGTCGCCGCCGTGCCCGCACGGCTGCGCCCCGCTAGGTACACATTGCCAACGTGGAGCCTGGTCAGGTCGGCCATCGTGTTGGCGTCTGCTCCGGTTGCCGCGGCCGCCACCATGAACAGCTGGCCGACCCGCTGTGCCATTGTGAGCCGGGCGAGCTGCTGCGCCGGAGTGGGCGCGGCCGTTACAGTGGCGGCATGGCGGACGACGGCCTGCCGGGCAGCGTGGGGGACGGCCGTGGTCTGGCTTGTTGGGTGATGGCTTGTTGGGGGCAGGTTCTTTAGGAGCAGGAACTCTGCCCTCGTTGCCGTTTCCGTTGCCGTTGACGGCACGGCTTTGCTTGCTGCTGGCTGGGACTGGGGCGCGCCGCCCGCTGCAGAGAGAGCGAGCAAAAGCGCTGCTCCCAGGACTGCCAATTTACTCAGATGACGCATGTTCACACGGCTTTGCTGGGGCACTCATATAGCAATGAGAGTACGCCGTTTTTCATCGCTGCGCGGCCGGGGTAGCCACCCGGAGGTGCGCGTCGGTTTGCCAAAAAGGGCCGTCTGATAGCGAATCGGGCGGCCCTTTTTGGCGAAACCGCGAAACGGCGAGGCCCAGACGGCCCTTTTTGGCGAAACCGCGAAACGGCGGTGCGTCAGCCGGCGGACTTGGCCTTCAGCTTGGCGTACACAACGTAGTTGTCGTTGAAGAGGCCGGTGGCGGGGTCGTACCCGTCGCAGGTAATGAGCCGCAGCTCGGAACCCTTGGTGTTGCCGTAGACCTCGAAAGTGGGGAAGCTGTTCTTGCTGTAGGCCGCGGCCCTGGTCACGGTGAAGACGGCGGTGCTTCGGTCCGCGCGGCGCACCGTGATCTCCGCGCCGGGCTTGAGCCCGCGGAGGTTGGCGAAGACGCCCGGCCCGCCATCGGTGGCGTTGACGTGGCCCAGCATCACGGCCGGTCCGGTTTCCCCGGGTGACGGCGACCCCGAGTACCAGCCGGCAGGCGCCCCCGGCCCGTCCGATGGCACCTGCAGAGAACCGTTTTGCCGCAGCCCCAGCCTTACCAGCGGCGACTGCACTCCGATGGCAGGAACCGCCACCGTTACCGGGGCGGGTGCCGGCCGGGCAGCGGACGGGACCTTCGCCGCTGGGGCGGCTGCCGCCGTCGTACTTTTGGCGGGTGACGGTGTCGGTGACATGGGCGGCGTAACAGCAGCGGACTGCGTTGCCGACGGCGTGCCCGCCGCGGGTGCCGACGACGGCGTTGCCGTTCCGCAGCCACTCAGGACGAGACCGGCCAGCAGCAGGAGGGCAGCAGCGGGGTGCTTGCGGTGGCGCGCGGGAGTTGTGGCGCGAAGGGAGTCCATGCTCAGTGGTGTTCTTTCCAGCAGGCCAGGATGGTGGTGGCCACCTGGTAGGCGAAGTCCGTGCGAGTCACGTTCTGGGGGCCGACGTTGGCGGGCAGTCCGGTGGCATCGACGTGCAGTGTGCTGCTGTCCTTCAGGAAGAGGACGGAGCCGTCGGCGGTCTGGGCAGCAGGGAAGCCGAGGTTGGCCAGGCCATTGATCGGTTCCGCGTGAAGCGTGTTCTGGAGGGCATCGAAGTGTTTGCGTGCCGCGGCGGGGCCGGAAGATTCCCTGACGGCGATCACGAGCGGGCCCTCGGCCAAGTGATAGGTGCAGGTGTAGGTTTCGTCCGCCCAGCGGTCGACCGTGTGCGGTGCCTGCGCCAGGGCCAGGATGGTGGAAATGTCGTCCTTGGTTTCCTGCGCGCAGATCATCCTGGAGGCGTCGGAGGGACCTGCTGCCTGCGCTGCTGCGTGCTGGTCGGAGTGCGTGGCCGCTGCGCTCCCCGACGGCAGATTCGACGGCGGCAGGTTCGACGGCGGTGCTGTCGCCGGCGGTTGTGTTGCCGTTGCCGCTGCCGACTCGACCGGGCTGGTGCTTCCCGCGGCTGCTGCGCAACCGGACAGCAGCAGCGACGCTACGGCCAATGACACCACGGCGTGGGTGCGGGCTTTCGATGCTCTGTTCATTCTCGCGTCCTGTCCTGGTGGGTCGTTCGGCGGCCTACGGGTGACCGAAACAGCGTCCCGGGGGAATGGGCAGGGTTCCGGCGGCCGCGGGCGCACCCCCAAAGGCGTCCGCGGCGCCCGGAACCCTTACCCGCCGGGCTCAAGCCCGGCAAGGGTCCGGCGCAGGAGACCTACGCGGCGTCGGCTGCCCTGCGGCGGCGGACGATGTAGGTTCCGCCCGCAGCGGCAGCCAGGACGAGGCCCCCACCCAAAGCCAGCACCCCGGCGTCGTTCTTCTGCGGAGTCTGCGCAACGCCGGTATCAGCGCCGCCCACCGGCATGTTCATCTGGCCGACGGTGAGGGTGCCGCAGAGGGCCGGCGAAGTGGCCGCCAGCGGCAGGCTGGGCACGAGATCGCTTTTGGCGGCCTGGCCGGCGGCGCTCAGGGTTGCGGGATCCAGCCCGTGGACAACCACAGCAGCGGTGCCGTTCTGCAGTGCTGCCTTGGTCTCGGCGTTGAGCGGGAAGCTCCGGTCGATCGTGTAGGCGCCGCCCTGGCCGGCGACCTTGAGGTCCAAGCCGGCCGCCGGGCTGGTGTCGCCGCTGGTGGAGAGCGTGGTGCCGATCTTGCCGTAGGCCGGGGCGCCCTCGGTGGTGGAGATGACCCCGTCGCCGTTGGTGTCCGCTGCCGGGCCGGGGCACTGGCCCTTGGCGCCGACATGGATGTGCTGCACGTGCGGGTACGGCGCATTGTTGAACGTCTGGGCGAGGCCGGAGACGTTGAGGACCACGTGCGCCTGGTTGCCGGTGACGTGAAGCGTGACGGTGCCCGACGCGGAGCTGCCGTTCAGCTGCCCGAGCGTGGCCTGGTAGGTCTGGTCGCCATCGGCGGCCATGGCCGGTGCGCCGGACAGGGCAAGCGCGCCAAGTGCGAGCGTCGGGACGGCCAAAAATCGCAAAGTCTTATTCATCGGAAGCGTTCTCCTCGTGCGAGTGGTGGTGGATCTCCCGTGGTTGGGACACAGGCAGTTCGGAGCAGCGCCGGGACCGGATGGGTGAATTAGTGAGGTGGCTTACTTTTCTTTCCGCCGGGCCGGGTGGGAGGTGCGGGTTCGGCGCGGGTTCAGGGGGCTTAAGTGTCCACTCGCGCCAAAGGTCGGGGCCTCAAGTGTACGTTCGCGCTGGGGTATGTCCTGGTGGCGCGACGTCTTACCCAAAAGGGCTGCTTCAGGATGATTTGGGCGGCCGTTTTTGGTAATCGCGGACCGCGAAAGCACCCGCCAAAGGGCATGTAAATGCCGCCCTGCAGTGTTGGGGGCCATCGCAGGACGGCATGCATTAAAAGTACTGTGCGGCTCCTCGCCACAACAGCGTTTCCTCCACTGGCGGCGGGATCTTAACGTTTTTTTAACGCCTGCCCACTTTGAAAGGGCAAACGCGCGGCGAGGCCCTGTCCGCTCTTACCGGACAGGGCCCCGAGCTCTAACGCGGGACCTTAGTGCCTCCTAAAGGCGTCCTTGATCTTTTCGCCGGCCTGCTTGAGGTCGGCCCTGATGTGGCGGGCCCTGCCTTCGGACCGGAGCCGTTCGTTTCCGCTCGCGCGGCCGGCTGCTTCCTTGCTTCTGCCGTGGAGTTTTTCGGCGGCGTTGTGGATCTTGTCACCCAAACCCATCGTGAACCTCCTGTTCGGGAAAGCCGGGGCGGCCTGCTGCCGCGGCGGCCATTCTCAGTCTATCGACGGCGGGCCGGGGCGGCCATGGCGACTTTGCGCTCCACAGCGCTACCGTGAGGGCACTTCCTCCGGTTCCGCCGACGGTTCCAATGAACGACGACGGCGCCTGGCTTCCGCTATGGCCGTGTCCAGCAGGATGAAGACGAGCAGGCTCCAGCCAAGGAGCGGCAGGAACATGCCCACGAGCACCATCGCCGTAATCGCAGCCAGGACGCCTGCCCAATGTCCGCGGACGAAGGCTCCCCCCGGTGCCGGCCGGCCCATGGCCCAGGTGCTGCCGCGGGTGGGGCGGCGCCTCCACCACATGACGTATCCCCAGACCACCATCGCGGCCAGGCCGGCGGCCACTGCGAGCAGGACGAGCTGGTTCGGCAGGCCGAAGAGCAGGCCCATGTGCGCCGCGATGGCCCAGCGCGTCAGCTTCGCGGCAAGTCCAAAGTCCTTGAAGTCGGCGCGGCTGGTGACCTTCTCGGCTGCCGGGTCGATCGCAACGGCGCTGGCGGTGGCGGGCCATTCCCTGCCGGCCTCGGTCACGGTCCAGGCCTTGCCCTCGGAGGCAGGCGGCTTGATGTCGACCATGGGGGCGGTGATGATGTCTGCCCGGGCGATCCGCTGGACGGTGTCGTAGGCGGCCGGGTCGGCCGCCGCGCTGGAGGGTGCGGACGCCGAGCCGTGGCCGGAGTGGTCACCGGCCGGTGCGGACGCCGGCCCGGTCAGGGCGGTGGACACGGTGGGGGTCAGCCAGCCCAGGCTGGTGCGCAGGGCCGTGATGTTTTCACCCGCGCTGGCGGACCACGTCAGGCCGGAGGCGGAGAGGAACAGGAAGGCGGCGAGCATGACGGTGCCGGTGGTGCCGTGGAGCCAGACCGTCCTGGCCCGGCCGGAGACCGGGCGGGCCTTCTGAGGTGATGTCCGGCGTCGGCGGATCCTGTCGATCCACAGAACCAGTCCGCCAAGCGCTACCACCCACAGCCAGGACGCGGCCAGCTCGCTGTAGATCCGGCCGGGCTCGCCAAGGTTCAGGGACCGGTGCAGGTTGGAGATCCAGGTGCGCATCGGCAACGCGCCGCTGCTGCCGTAGGTGGTGAGGTCGCCACGGATGGCCGCGGTGCCGGGGTCCACGAATATGGTCCGGTTCTCGGACTCGCCCAGGGACTTGTCCGCGAAGAGCACCCGGGTGGTGTCCTCCGGGCCCGGTGCCGGGCGGACCGTCACCGGGGCGGCTCCGCCCACGGAATCCATGGCGGCTTTCACTTGGGCTGAGAGTGGCAACGGATTCGCGACCGCGGGGACGTGAAGTTCCTTCGCGTAGACGGCCTGTTCCAGTTGGGGTGTGATGGCGTAGACGCCGCCGCTGAGCGCGGCAACGAGCAGGAAGGGGCCGGCGAGGATGCCGGCGTAGAAGTGGAGCCGGAGCAGGAACGCCCGGAACCATCCGCGGCCCTCCGGTACGTTGCCGGCGGGAGCATTGGCCGGCGGAGCTGGTTGTGTGGATTCTTGGGGGTCGGCTAATACAGTCATGGTCTTGTCTTTCGGGTATTGCTGGCGCTGCTGCAATGAGCGTTGACCCGGCCGGGCCGCGGCGCGGCGCAATGGCACCGGCGCGCGGCGTCCCGGAGTCGGGCAGAACGCACTTGGGCTGAGTGAATCAGGGCAGCGCGAATCAGGGCAGCGCGAAGCGTTTTTTGGGGAGCGCGAAGCAGCCTCCCGCCCGGTCAGCCGGGTGCGAGGCGCTCAGCGTGCAAGTGTTGGGGAACTGGTCGCCTGGCGTTACCGCTTGCTGGCGCGCGTGCGGGCTAGTGCTGTCACGCCCGCGGCGAGGCCGATGAGTCCTGCGGCCAGCCCGGCCCATCCGGCGGTATCTGCACCGGAGGAGGAAGTCGAAGAGGCAGGCGCCACTGCCGACGCCTGCGTGGCCGCCGGGGTCGCCTCTGCGTGAGCGCCCTCGTTTTCGGCTGCCGTGGTGACGAAGGACGGTGCCGGGTGGGACTCTTCGGCTTCCGAGGCGGGCGCGGTTGACGTTGCCGACGCGTGCCCGTGCTCGGCTTCCGCGGCGTCGGCCCAGTTGACGGTGGTTCCGTCCGTGTAGCCCTGCGCCGCCGGCAGGGCCACCGTGGTGCCGGCTGCGGGGAGGCGGCCAACGGACAGGGTGAACGTCTGGAACTGGTTCTGACCGATCTGGTGCGCGGCGTCAGCCGTCCAGACCACGCTGGTGGGCGCCTTGGTCACGGTTGCCCCCGCCACCTGGACCGGCTTGGGCAGCGTAGTGGTGATGACCTGGGCCTTCCATCCATCGATGGGCAGGACCGAAACGGAGGTCAGCGGCGTGTCCGTGGGGAGCTTCACTTCGAGCCGGTTGGTCTTTGCGGTCTCGGATTCGTTGGGCACGCTGAACGTGAGCTTGGTGAAACCGCCCTCCGAGGTGGCGGAGGGGTCGACGGAGACGTGGGCGGAAGCTGCGGCCGCGCCTGCAGCCAGGAGCGCGGCGGTCATGCCGGCGGCTCCGGCAGTCTTGAGGGTACGGCGAAGGGAGGTATTCATGGCAGGAGTGCCTTTCACAGGTTTTAAGGGGTCAGGAATGGCAGGCCGGTGGGCCTGTCCGGAAAGCGGAAGAACCGCCGTCGGAAGTTCCTGCCCTGCGTGAAAGGGGCCATGGTGAAGGGGGCCCTTGCGTGAAAGGAGCGAAAGGAACTGTCTCTAGGCGGCGGCTGCGAGCAGCGGAGGGCCACGCCGAGACGGAAGGCGCACCGAATGGTGCTTGGGCGGAAGGAGCGCGGCCGCGAAATGCGGACGCGGACCACGGACGGGAACGATGACGGCCGGTTCAGGAGTCCAAAACAGCGGGCCGAGCCAGTCGGCCAGTGCCGCGAGGGCCCGCTCGCCATGGGCAAGGAGCAGCGCCGTGGCCAGCGTGGCGACGGCGTGCGCGGCGAACATGAGTCCGTCAGGTGCAGACTCGTGGGCCGGGCCGGCCAGCATCAGCGCCTCGTGGTTCAGCGACGCCGGCGCGTGCCCGGCGTGCCCGGACAGCGGCGCCTGGGCAATCGCCGTCGAAGTTTCTGCAGACATGGCATCGAACGCCCAGTGCAGCCAGGCCTGCCCGCCGCCTATCAGCCCGATCAGAACCGGCAGCGACAGCTTGAAACGGGTCAGGGCCGCGACCGGAACCATGGTCACGGCGCACAGGGCCGCGAGGATTGCCGGCATGGGCAGTTGGCCGCCGCCGGCAAGGTGCCCGCCAGCGGCCAGGCCCAGGATGATGGAACCGATCAGCCCGGAGCGGAACAGGCGGAACGAAGCATGCGGCTTCACGGGCTGTCCTTTCTCCTGGGCGACGACGTTGGCTTCAGCAGCAGAATGCACTTTACCGGCCACGGTATGACGTAGGCCACACTTCGGGCATTCATGACGCATCATTGCCGGGCTCTTTTCCGAGATCCCTGTTTACATCATCCAACCAGAACCCCGACGGCCAGACTGCCGACGGCGCTCCGCGCCACACTGAAAATGCGAAGCCCGTGTGGAGGATTCATCTGTGTCTCGTTTCGCATAAGGCCCTGGTTGATCAAAAAGGCTTCGTGGTTTGATTCCGACGCCACGAATATCGGCGTTGAAAACCTTGGGCGGCGGTAGCGATTCGTCTCCGAAGGCCGCCGCGGATGGGTGGGCCGCTGCCGCTTAACGCGGACAGGGCCGCTGCAACCCCAAATGAAGTTGCAGCGGCCCTGCCGTTTGTAATCTACGACGCCGGTCCGATCACCTGCGCCGTTAGCTCACCGGAGTCGTCGCCGCCCAGACTCTCACCGCCTCCGTGTAGCCGGACTTTGATCCCGCGACCGTTACCGAGAATGTCTTGCCCAGATCCGCTGCCAGCAGCGAGTACGTGCTGGACGTGGCACCCGTTATTGGCGCGCCATTGGCGTACCACTGGTACTTCAGCGTGACCGGCGCGGGTCCCCAAGTTCCCGGCACCACAGTGAGGACCGACCCCACCGTCAGAGCGCCCGAGACGGCAGGGTCCGATGATGTCAGCACCCCCGCAGCCACCTTGACCGACACCGCGCTCGTCTTGGTAAGCGTGGTGAAACCGGCCTTGGAGCCCGTCACAGTGACCGCCAGGGTCTTGCCGAGCACCGCTGCTGTGGGCGTGTAGGTGCTGGCCGTGGCGCCCGTGATGGCAACGCCGTTCGCCTTCCACTGGTACTTCAGGGTGACCGGAGCAGGACCCCAGGTGCCAGTCGCAGAGAGGGCCGACCCCACCCTGACGGCGCCGCTGATTACCGGGACCGGTGCTGACAGAGTCCCGACGGCGGTCCTCGCCGTGAGCGCCGACGTCCTGGACGCCGTCGCATAGCCCGCCTTGCTCCCCGTGACCGTGACGCTGACGGCTTTGCCAATCACAACTGCCGCCGGCTTGTACGTGCTCGCGGTGGCGCCCGCAATGGCCACGGCGTTGGCCTTCCACTGGTACTTCAGCGCGACCGGCGCCGGACCCCAGGCGCCCGGAGAGGCCGTCAGCGTGTAGCCCACCTTTGCGGTGCCCGTGATCTTGGGAACCGGTGCGGTGAGCGTTCCGACGGCGACTCTCGCGGTGAGTGCCGACGTCTTGACCGCCGTGTTGTAGCCAGACTTGCTTCCGGTGACCGTGACGCTGACGGCTTTGCCAACCACAGCCGCCGACGGCTTGTACGTGCTCGCGGTGGCGCCCGCAATGGCCACGGCGTTGGCCTTCCACTGGTACTTCAGGGTGACGGGTGCCGGTCCCCAGGTTCCCGGAGTTGCGGTCAGCGTGTAGCCCACCTTTGCCGTTCCGGTGACCTTGGGAGCCGGCGAGGTCAGGACGGGGTTGAGGGCCATGACCGTGCCGGTGGCGGCGGAGGTCTTGGTTGCCGTGGAGTATCCCGCCTTGGTGCCCGTCACGCTGAAGGTCAGTGACTTGCCCACCTGCGCCGTCGTCAGCTTGAACGTGGTGGCGGCGGCGCCCGTGATGGCAACGCCGTTGGCCTTCCACTGGTACTTCAGCGCGACCCCTGTGGGACCCCAGGTTCCGGGGGTCGCCGTGAGCGTGGAGCCCACTTTGGCCGTTCCCTTGACCGTCGGGGTGGGGGCGGTGATGGGCTCCACCACTGCCGCGTACGACAGGTTCTGCGTTGTGGCGCTGCCCCTGACTGCACTGACCTTCGTTGCCGTGGCCTCGGTGGTCTTGTTGCCGGAGTAGAGGTCACCGCGCCCGGACAAGGCTCCGTGCACCTTGATGATGTAGCTGCCCGTCGTAAGGCCCGAGAGCGTGTACTTTCCGGTGGCACTGGTGCTCGCACTGCGGGTAACCAGTGAGCCGTCCGGTGTGTAGGCCTGAATCAGGGCGCTGACTACCGGCTTTCCGGCCTTGTCCAGTACGGTGCCGGTCACGGAGGCCCCGGCTGTGAGGCTGGCGTTGATGTTCGGCACTGTCTGTCCGGCAGTGACAGGGATGGACTGCGCCTGCCCTGCACCGGCGGATTCAGGCTGGTTCTGGTAGTACTGGGCCTCGTCCTGGGTGTACCCGGTGGAGCGGTTGAACGCCACCTTGTAGGAACCCGCAGCGAGGCCGACCACGCTGTAGTTGCCGGCCTCATCCGAGTAGCCGTTCTTGACCAGTTTGCCGGCCGAGTCAAGGACGCTGAGGAGGTAACCCGGCTGGGCACTTGCCCCGGAGACGTTCCCGCTGATGGTCGCCCCGGTGACAACCGTCAGGTCCGCGCCACTGACACTCTGCCCCGCGGTCACCGCTACGGATTTGGCGGTGGCGGCCGTTGCCCCTCCGTACCAGAGGTCCTCGGCGCCACTCTGGCCGCCGAGGAAGCGCAGCTTGTAGGAGCCGGTCTCCAGTCCGACGATGCTGTAGGTGCCGTCCGGCTCGACGTAGCCGTAAACGGACGAGTCATCGATGGTTCCGGCCTTCGTGGCGATGACCTGTGACGCGGTCAGCCGCGTCCCCGCCGGGGCGGTGATCTTGCCGCTGATCACGCCGCCCTTGACGAGGGTGGCATTGATGGCGGTAAGGGTTTGACCGTCGGTGACGTTGACCGGGGTTGCCGTGGCCAGGGCAATGGCATTGGTGTACCACCGGGCCAGCACCCCAGTGTTGCTGTATCCGGCGAACCGGAGCTTGTAGCTGCCTGCGGGAACTCCGCGCAGCGCATACGTGCCGTCGCTGTTGAGCTGGACAGAACTAACCGGTGCGCCATCGGCTGCCTTGAAGAGGCTGACGCTGACGTTAAAGGCGCTCACGCCCGCGGGCAGGGTGACCTTGCCGCCGATTGTCGCGCCCTTGGCCAGCGCCGCATCGACCGCCGTCCTGTCCTGTCCTGCTGTCAGGACAACGGGCGTGGCAGCGGCCTCGGTCTGCACGTTGTTGTACCACTCGTCCAGCGCCCCGGAGTTGTAGTTGGAGAACTTTACCTTGTAGCTGCCGGCCGGGAGGCCCTTCACCCTGTACGTTCCATCGGCATTCACGTTCGCATACGTGCCGTAGGGGCTGCCCGCCCCGCTGGCAGACACGGACACGCCGGACAGGGTTACCCCGGCCGGGACGGTGACTTTACCGCTGATGCTTGCACCCGTGACCAGGGTCGCGTTGATGCCAGTGACGTCCTGGCCCGCGGCTACTGGCAGTACGGTGGCCGTCTCCCGTGAGGTGGCATTTGCGTGCCATTGGTCCAGGGCCCCGGAGTTGTAGCCGGAAAACAGGAAAACGTAGTTGCCCTGGGGGAGCCCCGCCAGCTTGTAGCTGCCGTCGGCCTGCACGTTGGTGTAAACGGGGTACGTCAAATTGCTTGTGGAGTCGTACGCGTAGACGGAGACGGCTGTAAGGTCAACGCCTGCGGGCGCAGTTACTTTTCCGGAGATGGTCGCACCTTTGATGAGCACAGAGTCGGGCAGCGTCAGGTCCTGGCTGCTGCTGACTGCGACGGGGGTGGCGGTAGACGCCGTGGCGGCACCGCCGTACCACTGCCCGAGTGCGCCGGAGCTGCCCGTACTGAACTGGATTTTGTATGATCCTGCGCCGAGGCCTGCGAATTCGTAGGAGCCGTCCGGGGCCGGCTGGATCGCCCCAGCCCAGGAGAGGGTTTCCGAATCGTAGAGGTAAACCCACACCTGGGAAAGGTTTACGCCCGGGGCAGAAGTGACCTTTCCGGTGATGGACGCGCCTTTAGTCAGGGCAGCATCTGCCCCGCTGTGGTCCTGGCCCGCCGTGACGGTTATGGGAGTGGCTGTTCCAAAAGTTGACGCACCGTCATACCACTGCTCCAGCAGCGTGCTGTTCGACCCGAGGAACTGTACCTTGTAGCTTCCGGTGTTAAGCCCACCCACCGTGTATGTGCCGTCGGCGTTGAGTGATGATGACGCAACGTAGTTCGGGTTGGGTCCGGTTGCCTCATAGACGGTGGCCTGGATTGAGGAGAGATCGATTCCAGCCGGGGCTGTGACTTTTCCGCTAACCGAGCCGCCGGTGACGAGGGCTGCGTTGATCCCGGTTTTGTCCTGGGCTGCGGCGAGGACCACTGGATTCGCGGTATCAAACGACGACGCTCCGGGGTACCACTGCTGAAGGAGGCCGGTTCCATAGGAGGAAAACACAACCTTGTAGCTTCCGGCCGGAAGGCCACGGAGGCTGTACGTTCCTTCAGGACTGGCGGAAGAAGAGCCGACCGTATTGCCGTTGCTGTCCCGCGCCTCGATCTGGACTCCGCTCGCATCGGCGCCGGCCGGAACTGTAATGGTGCCACTGATGGACGCACCCCGTACAAGGGTTGCATTGATCCCCGTCAGAGCCTGGCCAGCCGTCAACGTGACGGGGGTGGCAGTATCGAAGGACGTCGCCGCCGCATGCCACTGGGTAACTGCTCCGGTGTTTCCGCCAACGAACTGGATCTTGTAGGTGCCGGCCGGAAGGCCGCGCACGGAGTAGCTGCCGTCCGGGTTCACCGAACCGGATGCTGAATACCAGTCGTCGCCGGTGCTTTGGACGGAGACGTAGAGATAACTGACGTCGATGCCTGCCGGGACAGTGATGCGGCCGCTGACGGTGGCGCCCTTGATGAGGCTCACGTTTATCCCCGCAAGGCTTTGGCCCGCAGCAACGGTGACCGAGGTAGCCGTTTCATACGTCGTGGCACCCGAGTACCACTGAGCCAGGGCGCCGGAGTTGTTGTATCCGTTGAACTCGAGCTTGTATGCGCCGGCCTGGAGTGCGTTGACCGTGTAGGTGCCGTCCTCCCTGACCTGCTCTGAGGCGACCGGCATCTGTCCATCCGCGGTGTAAGCAAAGACTGTCGTAGCCGCAAGGTCCACACCGGCCGGTGCCGTAACCTTTCCGCTGATCGTGGCCTCGGACAGGTCTACGGCGTTGGCCGGTGCCAACCCTGTGACTATCAGCGCCGAAAGTACCGATAACAATAATGCGATCCTTAAACGGAATCGCCCGCTCCTAACGAGCATTTTTTTATCCCCCCATGGGCCCAGCAGGCGGCGCCGCCGCTACTTTAAATTGTCAAAGAACGCCTCAGTCTAACTGTGCAATAGAGTTTGTCCAACGATTGTGAAGCGCTCCGAATTTCTTCATTGCGTCCCCGGCCCAGAGGAAGAATTGCCCGTCTCGGGCGGTTATTGTTGGGTACGGACAATTCGGGGGAAAGGCTGCAGGCTTGCGCATGGAACGAGCAATCTCCCGCCTTCCCGGGGTCTGCATCATCCTGATGGCCGCCTCTCTTGTGGCCTTCCAGCCCGGCGGACTTTTCCGGTTCGTGTGGATCAAGCTCGTGGTGGTCATCCTCGCCGTCCTCGCCGGCCTGCTGTCGCCCGCTGGTGCGCGCCTCCCCGTGGCAGTGAAGGCCGCGACGGCCGCCTGCGTGCTGTGGATCGCCGTCGCGATGCTGCTCTCCGGAACGCCCCTTGCGAGTATCGCGGGCCGGTGGCCGCGCTATGAGGGCCTGCTGACACTGGCTGTGTACGTGGCGGTTTTCGCTGTCGGGGCCAAGGTGCTGGGCGGGGCGGGCGGGAGTCGGCGGCGCGCCCTGCTCAGCCTGTCTCTGGCTGTTGCGGGCAGCGCATTGTTCGTCATTGCGGCCCTGGAAGGTGCCGGTCTGCGTCCTCTGGGCGGCGCCGAAAACGTAAGGCCGGGAGCGACGCTGGGCAACGCAACAGACCAAGGACTGGTCGGCGTCGTTATTGCCGGTGCCCTTGCCGCACAAGGTGACTTGGACAAAGCATGGCAGGTTTGGGTGCGCCGTGCTGGTCTGCTGGCCGGCATCGGAGTTGCCGTGCTTTCCGGGTCCCGGGCGGCGCTGGCCGCACTCCTGATCGTGGCTGTGTTCAGCGCGATTGCATGGATGAGGGCCAGGTCCTGGTCCCCGGTAAAAATCGCTGCCGGAGCAGCGGCCGCCGCGGCGGGCATCGCCCTCGTCGTGGTGCTGGTACCTTCCGCACGGGACCGCCTCCTGTCCGCCGGAACGGTTGATGGCAGGTGGCTACTGTGGGACCGGAGCCTTGGGCTGATCGCCGACCATACCGTCTCGGGCGTTGGTCCGAGCGGTTTCGTGGACGCCTTTCCCGCGTACCTGAACGGGGAATGGGCCCGGACTGTGGGCGACAGCTTTCCTGCCGACTCGCCGCACAGTTGGCCACTGCAGTTGTTGGCTGCTGGTGGTGTTCCGCTGCTGGTGCTCGTTCTGCTGCTCCTCGCGGTTTCACTGGCGGCCCTGGTCCGGCGGCTGCGGGAAACAAAGCAGGCGGCAGAGCGCAGGTATCTCGCCGTGGTGCTGGTGACGGTCGTAGCCTACGCGCTGGCCCTGTTCACGCACTTCACCTCCATCGGCACTACCGGCCTGGTGGCCTTCCTGTGCGGCGGTATGGTTGGGTGCGATGGCGGGAAGCCTGCGCCCATCCGGACCGGGTTCATCCCGGTCTTTGGTGGCGCCAAAATGCGGGCAGTTCCCCGGCTGGCGGGTGTGTTGCTGGTACTCGGGGCGATGGCGATCGCCGTTCCCGCTGCCGTGGCTGAATGGCCCATGGAGGCGGGAGCCAGGGCGGCCGCGGCCGGGGACAGCGCCGGGGCGCAGCGGGCGTTTGTGCAGGCCAGGCAGCTTCGGCCATGGGACAGCGACACCGCGCTGCTCGCAGCCCAGGCGTTCGCGGGCCCGGCGACGGCGGGCGACCGGGATGCGGCCGGGTACGCCGTTGAGTGGGGACGCCTGGCCTGGGAACGGACGCCCGGCTCGCAGGAGGCGGGCACGGCGCTTGCTATCGGCTATCTTTACAGCGGTGACGTTCCGGCGGCCAAGGACCTGCTGGATGCGCTGGTTGCTGACGCCCCGTATTCAACAACCCTGTACGTGCAGCGGGGCGTGGCGCAGTTTGGCCTGGGACGCTCGGCCGACGCCATTGCCGATCTGGAGCACGCGGCCGCGCTGGACCCTTCACTGGATACGCCGTGGCGGGTCCTGGCGAATATTCACCAGCGCCTCGGGAATGCGCAGGAGGCTTTGGCTGCGAGCCAGCGTGCGGACGCCCTGGCGGGGAATTAGCAATTACAAAATATTTCGGCCCTGATGGCGCGCAGCCTAAGAATTCCGCAGGAAACGATCAAGATCGGCGCAGTTTTTCTGAGCAATGCCTTGTTTCAATTTGCTGCGTGTTATTGCACGGCATATTTTTCCTAGCTTCCATTTCCGCCATCCGCTCGTCGATTTATGAGGTGCGCTAGCTGGCAGAGCCAGTAACAGCGCAGACACACAACGGGTCAAAACCTGAAACTTTCTTGAAAACATCGTGGTGCAGGCTGGTCCCATCAACATTCCAATGGAGGGGGACCGGCCTTGAACGAACATCTGGAGCTTGAAGTGCAATCCAGCGCCGAGCTGGCGGTGGGCGACGAGGTGGAGGCCTGGCACCGCGGGCGGCTGGCGCACCGGGGGACCGTGAGCAGCACGGTCCGGGACATCGACCTGTTCTGGATCATCGACGCCCGGACCGGCGCCCGCCGGCTGCTGGATCTCGAGCAGCTCAGCGTGCGGCGCGTGCCGGCAGGAAAGGCGGCATCCGCCGTCGGGCATTCCCCGGGCGCGGCGCATTCCCCGGGTGCCGGGAAACTGAAGTCCGACGCCGGGAACCCGGCCAACGCCGTCGGCAAGCCTCCCGCACGGAGGCGAAAGCCTGTCCGAAGCCTGAGCCAGGTGGTCTTTATCGAGGCGCCGGCCACGCGATAGCCCCGTGACAGGGCCGACAGGACCTACGGCATGTTGCTGAACCGCTCCGCCTGGGTCTTGCTGCCCTGCACGATGATCTGGTCGTCGTCGTACAGGACCGTCTGCGCGGTGGTGTGGCCCCAGATGCCGCCGGGGCGCTTGACCGCCACGATGGTGATGCCGTACTTGTCGCGCAGGCCCAGCACGCCCAGCGGACGGTCGCGGGCCTCGGTGGGCGGGCTGGTGCGGATCATCACGAAGTCGTCCTCGAACTCGACGTAGTCCAGCAGCGAGCCGCGGACCAGGTGGGCCACGCGCTTGCCCATGTCGTGCTCGGGCCGGATCACGTGGTCCACGCCGAGCTGGTTGAGGATCTCGGCGTGCGGTTCGCTGATGGCCTTTGCCCAGATCTGCGGCTTCTTGAACATGAGCAGGCGCGAGGTGGTCAGGATGCTCGCCTCGATGTCGCTGCCGATGCCCACCACGGCGCGGTCGAACTCGTGGACGGAGAGCTGGCGCAGCACCTCCTCCTTGGTGGAGTCGGCCCGGACCACGTGCGTGAGCCGGCCGTTGTAGGACTGGACGGTGTCCTCGCTGGAGTCGATGCCCAGCACCTCGGTGCCCTGCGCCTCGAGCTCCAGCGCCAGCGCCCCGCCGAAGCGGCCCAGCCCGATGACCACCACCGTGTCAGCCTGCGCCCCGGATTCGGGTGAGCGGGAGAAGAAATTCTTAGCCAATGAGGGGCCTTTCCTTCGGGTATTCATAGAGAAGCGGGCGTTCGCGGAGCGCCAGCGCGGCGCCCAGCGTCACCGGTCCGAGGCGCCCGATGAACATCAGCAGGATCAGCACCACCTGCCCGGCCGGCGGGAGGGCGGCCGTGATGCCGGTGGACAGCCCCACCGTTGCAAAAGCGGAGATCACCTCGAACAGGATCCGCTCCTGGCCGAAGTCGGTGATGATCATGAGGAACATTGTGGAGCCGACCACCAACCCGATGGCCAGCAGCACCACGGTGATGGCCTGCCGGTGCACGGCGCGGGAGAGGCGCTTGCCGAAGATGTTCACGGCCGTTCCGCCCTGCAGTTCGGTCAGCAGGATGAAGAACAGCACGCTGAAGGTGGTGATTTTCAGGCCGCCCGCGGTGCCGGCCGGGCCGCCGCCGATGAACATGAGGATGTCCATGCCCAGCCAGGACACCTCGTGCATGTGCCCGATGTCGATGCTGTTGAACCCGGCCGTGCGGGTAATGACGGACTGGAAGAATCCGGCCAGGATGCGTTCGCCGGGTTTGAGGGCGCCGAGGGTGGCAGGGTTGGACCACTCGACGGCGGTCAGGAACACGGTGCCCGCGGTGAGGAGCACGGCGGTGCCCACCAAAACCAGCTTGGTGTTCATGCTCCAGTGGATGGGCCGCTGGTACTGCCTGCGCAGTTCGAACAGCACCGGGAAGCCAAGGCCGCCGATAATCACCGCGGCCGCGATGGGCAGGCAGATCCACGGGTCGCCTGCGAAGCCGATGAGGTTGTCCGTGTGCAGCGCGAACCCGGCGTTATTAAAGGAGGACACCGAGTGGAAGACGCCGTGCCACAGAGCCCGCGCGGGCTCGTAGCCGTAACCAGCGACGAGCCTGGCGGCCAGGATCCCCGCGAGGACAATCTCCACGGTGAGGCTGATGGCGAGCACCCCGAGCAGAACGCGGCGCACGTCGCCGAAACCCGTGCTCTTGATCTCCGCGGCCGCCGACAGCCGCGAACGCAGGCCCAGGCGGCGGGCCATAAGCACCCCCAGCAGCGTGCCGAAGGACATGACTCCGAACCCGCCGACCTGGATCAGGGCCATGATCACCGCCTTGCCGAAGACGCTCCAGTACACCGCAGTGTCCACCGTGATCAGCCCGGTGACGCACACCGAGGACGTGGAGGTGAACAGGGCATCGAGGAAGGGTGCGCCGCCGGGTCCGTTCCGCGAGACGGGCAGCATGAGCAGCCCCGTGCCGACGGCGACGGCGGCGGCGAACCCGAGCACGATCACCTGGGCAGGGTGTTGGGGCGCGAAGACGTTGAGGATGCGCGGGAAGACCTTGGAGCCGCCGGGCCACAGGGGCTTTTGGGTATCCGGCCGGGACCCTTTGCCGGGAGGCCTGGCGTTCCTGCCCGCAGGCCGGGCCTTCGGGTCAGGAACGTCGCGCATACGCGTCACGCTACCACCGCGGAATTCCCTGGGGCCGGTGTGAAGGGCGAGGCGTTAAGAAAGCGTTAAGATCCCCGGTTTTGGCGCTTTTCGGATTCCGGCCGGTGCTAGGCTCCCGTGGTCATCAGCAAACTGCCCATGTGAATCGAAGGACCCCGTGGCCACCTTAAGCACGCAAGGCCGTGTCCTGCCATGCTGACCCAAAGCGCCCCGTTGCTGTGGCTGATCCTCGGGATCGGCGTCACCGGCTACATGATCTACCGGCTTATCAGAGCAACGAAGTAGCCCCCGCCGTCGGACCCCTCCCGCGGTTCGACGGCGGGTTACCGGCCCTCCCTCACGTTTCGCCGCTTGATCCCCGACGCTTCCTCACCTACCGGCGCCGGCCCCCAAGATCCAGAAAGACACTTCATGACCGCACCTGCCCAATACTCCGTTCCGGCCAGCGTGCCCAACCCAGAACTGGAACATGGCCCCGGCAGCGCGTTCACGCGGTGGCTGCTGGAGCACAAGGTGCACCAGCCGGTGGGCCCGGAGTCCGAGGAAGGCACCGGGCACCAGCAGAGTTGGTGGAAGGTAATGTGCCTGACCGGCGTGGACTACTTCTCCACGCTGTCCTACCTGCCCGGCATCGCCGCGCTCGCCGCCGGGGCGCTGTCGCCGCTGGCCACGCTGCTGATCGTGGCCTTGACGCTGCTGGGCATGCTGCCGATGTACCGGCGGGTGGCGCAGGAGAGCCCGCACGGGCAGGGGTCTGTGGCCATGCTCGAGAACCTGCTGCCGTTCTGGCGCGGGAAGGTGTTCGTGCTGGTGCTGCTCGGGTTCGTGGCGACGTCGTGGATCATCACCATCACGCTGTCCGCCGCCGACGCCACGGTGCACATGCTGGAGAACCCGTACCTGCCGCCGTTCCTGGAAGGCCAGGCGGTTCCCATCACCGTGGTGATGCTGCTGATCTTGGGCGGCGTGTTCCTGCTGGGCTTTTCCGAGGCGGTGGCCGTGGCCATACCGCTGGTCGGCGTCTTTCTGCTGCTGAACGCCGTGATCATCGGCACGGGAATTTACGACGCCGTCACCCAGCCGGGTGCCGTCGCCGCCTGGATCGGTTCGCTGGGTTCGTTCGGCGGCGGCTTCTTTAACATCGCCGGCCCCGCGGTCCTGGCGTTTCCGCTGCTGGTGCTCGGCCTTTCCGGTTTCGAAACCGGCGTCAGCATGATGCCCCTGGTGAAGGCTTCCGGTTCTACGCCTGAGGAGACGCTCCGGAACCGGATCCGCAACACCCGCAAGCTCCTCACGACGGCGGCACTGGTCATGAGCGTGTACCTGATCGGCAGCAGCTTCGTGACCACCGTGCTGATCCCGGCCGAGGCGTTCCAGGAGGGCGGTCCGGCGAATGGCCGTGCCCTGGCCTACCTGGCGCATGAGCGGCTGGGCAACGGCTTCGGGTCTGTCTACGACATCAGCAGCGTCCTGATCCTGTGGTTCGCCGGTGCCTCCGCGATGGCCGGGCTGATCAACATCGTGCCCCGCTACCTGCCTTCCTACGGCATGGCTCCGGACTGGTCCCGCGCGGTGCGGCCCGTGGTCCTGGTGTACACGGCCATCAGCATCCTCATCACCATCGGCTTCAAGGCCGACGTCAACGCCCAGGCCGGCGCGTACGCCACCGGGATCCTGTTCATGATGGTCTCCGGCGCGGTGGCCGTGAGCATCTCCGCCGCGCGCAAGAAGCGCCGGGGTGCCGCCGTGGGCTTCACTCTCCTGACGCTGGTGATGCTGTACGCGCTGGTGGAGAACGTGATCGAGAAGCCGGACGGACTGGCGATCTCGGGGTTCTTCATCCTGGGCATCGTGGCCGTCTCCCTGGTGTCCCGTGTCTCGAGGACCACCGAGCTGCGGGTGGACCGGATCGAGTTCGACGATGCCGCGCGGCGCTTCGTCACGGACACGATTGACTACGACGGGCGCATCAACATCATCGCCAACCGCCCGCAGGCCAGGGACGCCAAGGAGTACGCGGAGAAGGAAGCCACGCAGCGGGAGAACAACCCGGTGCCCGGCACGGCCGACGTGATGTTCCTGGAAATCGATGTCACAGACCCCTCTGGCTTCAGCGACGTCCTCGAGGTGCGCGGCGTCGAGGTGGCCGGGCACCGTGTCCTTCGCGCCACGAGTCCGGCCGCGCCCAACGCCATCGCAGCGATCCTGCTGGCCCTGCATGCCGCCACGGGCGTACGGCCTCACGCCTACTTCGAGTGGGCCGAGGGCAACCCGCTGGCCCACCTGATGCGCTACCTGCTGCTGGGCCGCGGCGACACCGCCCCCGTGGTCCGCGAGATCATCCGCGAAAACGAGCCCGATCCCGCCCGCCGCCCGGGCATCCACGTCGGCTAGCCGGCCGTCCCCGGCAACCCCCGACGCTCTCTCGCCTGCTGCCGCTTATTCCCGACGCTCTCTCACTTTTCGTCGTGTTTTGCTGGGACGCTTCTTCAGGCGGAACCGGCGGCTGCCGGAAGGCCCGCGCCTGCCAGGTAATTGGTGATGACAGCGGTGAATACATGTTCGGGTTTCTCGGGTTCATGTTGCCCGGTGAGTGCGCCGGCCAGCAGCGGGTAGTTCCCGGACAGGACTACATCGGAGAGGTACTGCAGGCGGGCGTTCGCCCCGCCGAGGCCCGCCCCGGAGCTGTGGACTGACGCCAGCTCGTTTTGCACGAAGGCGGAGGTGATGGCCGTCATCATGGCCACGGTCTGCAGCTTCGCGGGGCCCGGCAGGTCCACGGCCTCCAGAACAGACAAGGCATGCTCCAAATATCTGAGCGAATTTGGTCCCATTGCGGGCCGGGTCAGCAGCAGCGGAGCCAGCCACGGATGCCGGTGCATGATGACACGGCCCTGCCGCGCCAGGTTCAGCAGCTGGTTCGGTGGAGTTTCCTTGGAAGGGGCAAGGTGGTATTCACCGCTGACCGTGTCCACGATGAGTTCGATGAGCTCGTCGTGCGATTTCACATACCGGTACAAGGACGCCGCGCCGGCCCCGATACCGGCGGCAACGCGTCGGATGGACACAGCCGTCAGGCCGTCCCGGTCGGCGATGTCGATCGCCGCCGCAGCAATACCCGCGCGTGAGTGTTCGGGTTTCGGCCCGACGACGGAACGCTCCGGCCGCCGCCAGACATCGATGGGGTCATGAGCGGGCATGAATGCTCCTACTTTCGTTCAGCCCCTTGGGTTAGGTTCTGTACCCATTCCATCCTATTCTTAATTGCGAACGGTGTTCGCAATTGACGGGAATGAGGAATGGCATGCGAGTACTCATGGTTACGCCCGGGACCCGGGGAGACGTCGTCCCGATGGCCGGGCTCGGCAGCAGGCTTCGGACCATGGGCTTCGACGTCGCCATCGCGGCCAATGCCGCCTATGCGCCGCTGGTCGCCTTTGCCGGGTGCGAGCACCGCGAGCTGCCCGGTGACATGAGCCACCTGGTCAGCCCGGCCCCTCCCGGGAAGAAGGCCACGGGCGCGGATCTGCGCAGGTACATGGGTGAACTCGGTGACTACATGGACCTGGCGGCGACCGGCACACTGGCCGCGGCCGGGGCCGGGGCCGATGTGATCCTCGCCAATGCAGTCGCACCCTATGCCTACGACGTGGCCGAGGCCCTCGACATCCCCGTTCTGGGCGCCCATCTGCAGCCGACCGAACCCAGCAGCGCCTACCCGCCCGTGGTCCTGGGGACCGCCCGCAGCTTTGGGCCGGCCGGGAACAAGCTGCTCGGTTCACTCATATCCGCGGGAAAAGCACCCTACGACGCCCCGAGCGCCCGCATCCGCCAGGTGCTCGGGCTACCCAAAAGGGCCAGGTCCGCGTCCGAACGGGCGCGCAGAAAAGCCAACCGCCCGGTGCTCCACGGCATCAGCACCACAATATTTCCGCGCCCGGCAGACTGGCGATCCGGACTCACCATGACCGGCTACTGGTGGCCGGCAGCCGATCCTGCCTGGCAACCAGCCCCCGAGCTGCTTGAATTCCTTGCGGACGGTCCGCCCCCGGTCTTCATCGGCTTCGGCAGCAGCGCCGCCCTGGACACCGACTTCATGCTCGACGCCGCACGCCGCGCGGGAGTGCGCGCGGTGCTGCAAGGAGTCCAGGGTGTCTCCGGGCCCGATGCCATCAGTATCGGAGCGGTTCCGCACGAATGGCTGTTCCCGCAGATGGCTGCGGTGGTGCACCATGCCGGCGCCGGGACCGCCGCAGCAGGGCTGCGCGCCGGTGTGCCGGCGGTCAGCGTGCCGATATACACCGACCAACCGTTCTGGGCCGCGCGGATCACATCCCTCGGCGCGGGCCCGCAACCGGTACCGTACAAGGAGCTCACCGTTGAGCGGCTGGCAGCGGCCATCAGGCAGGCCGCCACGACTCCGGCCTACACCGCCCGTGCACGCCAACTGGCGCAGGCCCTCACCGCGGAGGAGAGCATCGCGCCTGTTGTGACAGCGCTGCGGGCCGCTGCAAAGCAGATCTAGCGCGTTCGGAACGGCCGTCTCCGCTGGAAGCCAAGCGCGTTTTCAATGTTCCGTTTCGGACGCTTCCTCAGTTTGCGTCGCGTCCTTCCGCACGCTCTCTCACCTTTGGTCGGGTTCTGCGGGACGCTTCCTCACCGTTGGTCGGGCCTGTCGAGATCACGGGTTTCCGCCCGCTGGTTTCGGAAGGCTCGGCCAGAGGCGCAGGACACGTCCTGTTCACCGCGGTGTCGGCTGCCTGTGGGTAAGCGTTAGCTGCCGGCAGGCAGGGTGGTGGGGCGCGCCGTCGGACGTTCACAATCCGGGAAGCGCGGCCGCGTCCCAACCGCACAAAAGGAGAACCCTGTGCTGCTCAAAAGCACCGTCACTGCCCTCTTCGCCCTCACGGCGCTCGCCGGAATTGCCGCCCCGTCCGTCGCGGCGCCGGATGCCGCCATCGTACTGGGGGAGCCGCATGCCGCGGCGCACGCGCACAACGACTACGAACACGGCCGGCCGCTGTTGGACGCGCTGGAACACGGGTTCACCAGTGTGGAGGCGGACGTCTGGCTGGTGGACGGCGAGCTGCGCGTGGCGCACGACCTTGCGGATGCGCGCGCCGGCGTCACCCTCGAAAGCCTCTACCTGGACCCGCTGGACAAGCTCGTGCGGCAGCAGGGCCACAGCGTTTACCCGGGTTGGGATGGCAGCCTGCAGCTGCTGATCGACATCAAGAGCGACGGCGAAACGACTTATGCGGCCGTCGAGAAGGAACTGGCTGAGCACCCCGCGCTGATGACGCGCTACGCCAACGGCAAGGTCTCTGCCGGGCCGGTCACCGCCGTCATCAGCGGCAACCGACCGCTCGCCACCATGCAGGCTGCGGACAAACGGTTCGGGTTCTATGACGGCCGGTCAGCGGACCTGGCTTCAGGAATGCCTGCCACGCTGATGCCGCTGGTCAGCGACAACTGGACCAAGCTGTTCACGTGGCAGGGCGTTGGTCCCATGCCGGAGTCCGAGCGCGCCAAGCTGCGCGCGTACGTGGAAGCGGCGCACGCGAAGGGGTACCGGGTACGGTTCTGGGCAACGCCGGACCAGGCCGGCCCGGCGCGTGACGCGATGTGGACCGAGCTGCTTGATGCCGGCGTCGACAACATCAACACTGACGACCTCCCCGCGCTGGATGGGTTTCTGAGCGCGCGCGGGGCGTAGTTTCTTGTTCGAGGGCCGGAGGCTTACGGTCCCCGGCCCTCGTCGTCTTCCCGGGGCCGGGTTTCGGTGGCATTCCTCGCCAGCTTCACGGCGGTGGCGCTCATCTCATCCGAGAGACGGACGACGTCGTGCATTCCGAACAGCCGGCGGTCATTGCTGAAGGCGGTGATGGCTGAACCGGTCTCGGTGGATTCCATGAAGAAGTGGACCGGCGCTTTCCGTTTCATGTGCGGGCCCGCGTCCCGGTGCCACCACTGCTCGGCATGCCACTCCCTGCCGAGCTGCACCCAAACGGTCTTGCCGATTACGCGCGCCTCGGTGCCGGGCTGCTGGAAGAGCCGGAGCAGAGCCTCCTGTGCCCGGGTGGGAGACAAGTCTGTCTTCCAGGTCTCCTCGTTCATGAAGCGGGTTGTGGCTGTGCCGCGCATGATGCCGGCGGGGAGAGGAATGGGCTGGTTCAGGACGGCGCCGTTCGTCCAGAGGACCACAAGGAATGCTCCGCCTGCGTACAGGAATATGTTGGGGACCAGGCTGAGCGGGAAGTTGTCCGACCTGTCGAAGGCCAACTGGAGCAGGAGCCATACAACGAAGAATGTGAGCCCAGCCCAGAATCGACGACGGCGGGAGTTCAGGAAGAGCAGTGCCCTCTGTTTGCGGCTGAGGGGCTCGCGGTCTGGACCGTTAGCGGCGCCCGGAGTGGTGGGCTCGGGGGTCATACGCGGCAGCTTGTGATGAGGCCAGTTAGTGCACTGACAGTACCTTCGATCGAGGAAGATTCCCATTGACCTGGACCGATGGTCTTCACTGAAACTGTGTAGGTGCCTAGGGCTAGCACTCCAACGTCGACGGTCAGGGCTCGTTTGTTCGCCGGCTCAAGAGTTGGTGACAGAACTACTGCATTCCCGTTCTTGACCATCCACGAGAAACCGGTTGGCTCCACCCCGCCGTCAGGTTGTGACCAATTGAACGTGTACTTGCTTCCTGTGGTCCGGGTGCAACTTACCCAGGCCGGAGGAAGCACCGTCCCCGCCACGAACGTCCCTGTCGCCTGCTGCGGCACTGTCCAGGCCGCCGTCGTAGGTTCCGGCGGAGCCACCACCAGGGCCGCCACCAAGGTGAGGAGTCCGACGGCGGCAAGCAGCCGCCGCTTCACGTCGCCGCTTCCTCGGGCTCGCCTTTCGCCCGGCGGCCTCTGCGGTGGGGCTCCTCTCGGGGCCAGAAGGCCCACGTCACCACGACGGCCATCACGACGGAAAGGCCGCCGAGTATCAGCGGGTTGTTGGCAGCATTGACCGTGTAGGCGAGTTCGGGCACAGACCAGAGAACGATCCGCACCGTCTGGATTTCGTAGGGCAGGGGATCGTCGGTGGGGTTGGCGTCGCCGCGCATCGTGATTTTGGCTGCACCGCCTTCAGCCGGCATCACCGACGTGACTCGGTGCGTCACGGGCAGGGCCGACGCCCGGTCGACGGTGACGACATCGCCCACACGTGCTTCGGACGCTGGGATCTTCTTGACCACGGCGAGCGAGCCAGCCGGGATTGTCGGGCTCATGGAACCGGTCTTGAACATGATCAGGGTGATCTGGAAGAAGAACGCAAGGATCACCAGAACGATGCAGACAGTGCCGCCGAGGGCAGCGACGTTCAGGAAGGCGTTGCCCAGCCGGCCCTGCATGTTCGTTCGGCTCATGTCCGGTTCTTTCCTAACTAGTTCGAGATCCCCGTGAAGAGCCAAGTCACCGTTGCGCCCTTGCCTTGGTAGCTGTTGTCTGCGCCTTGCTTTATGCGGACGTCGAAGCAGTAACGCAACTCGCCCAACGGTGCACCAATCGGCGACGCGACAGGTGTGTCTTGCACCGCAGTCGCCGGCCGGTACGCCGACGACGATCCGGCGATGTACGTCGCCGATCCGGAGAAGGCGCCCGAATCGCATGTCGCCTCCGTCAACACCGCCCGGTACTCCAGCACGGGCGACAAGTCGCCAACCGGCGTCGAACTTGCCAGGGTGACTTTTCCACCGACGGTTGATGATGACGTCGTGCGGATCTTCAGCCAGGCGTATTTCGACGCTTCCGGCGACAATCCACCCGCGCTGACAACAAGGGAGGCGTCGCCTTCAGTACTGTCTTTCCAGAGGTTGGGAAGTGTGCTGGATTCGGTGCTTGATTCCAATCGGAACGTGCTGGCCGTGAATTTGCCTGCGGCATACTCAGAGTCAGACCAGGAAGCCAGGGTCACACTGGCGCCCATGCCAAGGACGAGGGCGCCAGCGAGGACCGCGCGTACACGGGTGAAATTGCGGTGCCGCATTCGTTTCACGTGCTTGCCCACGGCACTGACTACGCCGCCTGGGACTCCGCGATGAATTCCCAGGTTGCTGTGACGGTTTTATCCTGTTCCAGTCCACTGCCCGCGGTCACCTGAATACACAAGAATTTCTCGTCTCCTGCGTCCGTTCCGATATTGGCAGAGGTCTCGAGTACGACGGGAGTGTTGTTCACAGCGCTGTCCAGTGTTGCGCCTTGAGCTATTGACGTTCCTGTCGGGTCGACGTGGCAAGCTGCAAAGGAAGCGACCTGAGTGATCGTGTAGCTCAGGCTTGAGATTGCGTTTGCGTCCCCGTCAGCCGTTGCGTCCACGGAAACCGAAGCCTTGTATGTGCTGTCCTTGTCTAGGCGCAGGGCATAAGGGGCGGCTACCTTTCCGCCGGGGCTCATGTTGCTGAAACTTGTCGTGAACGTCAGCGCCGCGGCCGAGACGTCATCTTCGTGGTCTGCGAAGTTCACGTTGGGATCTGCCGTGCCTTCGATGTCAAAATGCCCGCTATCGAATATTCCCTTCGCGAACTCGGAGTCGTTCCATGCGGCGAGCGTCACGGCTGCACCGATGCCAAGAACAAGGCCGCCGGCCAGAATTGCTTTAGCCTTCCTGCGCTTTGATTTATCCGCAGAGGGCGGAGGTGTGGCAGGTGTGATTTCGGTTGTGGACATGGTTCCCCCAGGAAGTATTTTGTCGGATTTTTGCAACCGAACTCATACTGTCACAGCGCTCTCACTTGCCTGCCTCATCACGCCTAAGATTGCCGCAGGATTCCATCAATATTGAATCAAGACTGCTAATCAGTGCGGGAGCGTCGGGAAATATGCGGCGAAAGCTGAGGGAGCGTCGGGAAATAAGCGGCGAAAGCTGAGGGAGCGTCGGGCCAGTCACGGCGGGTCGGTGCAGCTTACGCAGCGGGGGAGGCCGTGACCACCACGTTCTTGCCCCACGGGTCCTCGGTGTAGCAGCTGATCAGCACCACCCGGTTGGGCACGACGTTCCAGATGGCGCTGTCCTTGAGCGTGTTTTTGTCGTGCGTGGTCACCGAATCCACCACGTACTGCAGCGTCCCCTTGGCAGTGGTGACCGTGACCGCTTTGCCCACGAGCGACTCGTCGCTGAGCCGGTTGAACGGAGCATCCCGGCCGTCCCAGCTGTGCCCCACGATGTAGGTCGTATTGACCGACCCCGCACCGGGCACGCCGTAGCTCGTCAGCCAGTACGCGTCGACGGTCAGCGGCGGCACGAGCGATTCCGAAGCCAGTTCGTCCGCACTCGGCGTCAGCGGCAGGACCCGCACGTTCAGGTCGGCGGCCGCGATTGACACCGCCGTCGGCGCCGTCGCCAGCGGCCGCACCGCCTTGCGGGCAACGGGCGTGGCACTCGCGGACCCCGTGGCTAAAGGAACGGCTGAAGGCACGACGGCGGTGCTGCCGCCACCGTTCGGGGGAACGGCGTTCGACGGCGCCAGGAAAAGAGCGGCGGCCAGACCAGCCGCAGCAACTGCGGGCACGGCAAGCCACCGCCGGCGGATGGGCCGGCGCTGGCTGGTCGTGGTTTGCGGTACCAAGTGCTTACCTGCGGGCGCGCTCCAGGCGGCGCATCCTCATGGCCACGGCCGCGGGCACAGCGATGCCCGCCGCCAGGAGACCGGCGAGGAGCGCCAGGCCGGGGTGAACGCCCGGCTCGGCTTCTGCCGCGGTCTGCACGTTCAGGCCCCTGTTCGTGGCGACCGCCGCGGTGCCGCCCCCGGCGGGAGTCACGTCGACCGCATTGGCGACGGCCGGCGTCGTGCTTCCCGGGACAGTAACGGGTGCGTTCACCGGCGGCGTGACCGCCGGGTCAACACCGGTGGAGTCCGGGTTGCATGCCGCCAGGAACGCCTCGAAGAGACCCGCGAGGTCGGCGGCGGAGGTTTCATCGAGCGAGACGGCGGCCAGCGCGGCGTCGAAGTCGGCCGCCGCTGCGTTGAAGGCGTCCTGGGCGGCGATGATCTCCGGCGTGTTAATGGCTGCGTCGTACGCCGCGGTCAGGTCCGTTACGGTCTGCCGGGCGGCGTCTTCGGCCTCTTCGGCCGCTTTCGTGGCGTCCTGGGCTGCACTGATGGCGGCCGGATCGCCCGAATCCTCGGCCTCTTCCTCTGCCGCTTCGGCGGCGTCGGTCGCTGCGATGGCGTCCTCCAGCGCGGCCTGAGCCGTGGCGAGTTCGGCGGCGGGGATCGCTCCGGCCGCTTCGACCATCGCGAGATACCCCGACTCGGCGTCGGCGGCGACTGCGGCCTTGGACTCGAGATCGGCAACTGTGGTTTCAGTGATGCCGGCGGCAGAGAGGGCGGCCTCGAACTGGCCGGATGCCTGCACGCACGCGGCGTCGCCCGGCGCTGCGGCGGCCGTGGGGGCTCCGAGGAAGAGCCCGCCAGCGAACACAGCCGCTGACGAACCGGCGGCGACCCATTTGGATACGGTCATGGTGTGTGCGTCCCCCAAACACGAAGTGGCCCCCGGGACAGCCCCGGCGGTTCAGCGCGCAGCAGAACGGCTCATGGCTGTTGCTCCGAAGATTCCGGCTGGACCAGGCTGGAGAGACGCTCGTGCTGCTAATCATCCGGTGTACGACGGCGAGACCTCAGTTTTACCTGAATGCCGCCCGGAAGATTGCTGTGAGAGTAAAAATACATAGCGATGTCGGTCGTGGCAAACGTCACTGGCTTGCGACGTCGTTTGGACCGCCGGCCGCCGGCCGCACGACGTGCACGGCCAGCGGATCGATGAGCTTCCGGGTCCCGCCCCTGGCCTCGAAAATCCAGAACATGCCAAGGACAGGCACGGTTTCCGTCACCGTTCCCACGTAGTAAAGCTGACCGTTGTAGCGGGCCTCAATCACGTCGCCGGGCGAGAGGTAGCGGCAGTCGATGATGCGGCCGGCTTCTTTGCCGGTCGCGGCTGATTCGTGCATGGCGAGCTCCGTCCTGGCGCCGTCGTCGGGCACTTTGGTCCTGTCGCGCCGTTGGCGCTCTTTCAGGATGGGGCCGCTACATTGCCGGGCGGTTTCCGCCGGGTGATTTCCGCGTGACCTGCGTCGTGCCGGCCTGTTGGGCGGCGGGAGGTGAGGGAGGGTTGGGGGAAAGGCGGCGGGAGGTGAGGAAGGGTTGGGGGGAAGGCGGCGGGAGGTGAGGGAGCGTTGGGGGGAAGGCGGCGGGAGGTGAGGAAGGGTTGGGGAAAGGCGGCGGGAGGTGAGGGAGCGTTGGGGAAAGGCGGCGGGAGGTGAGGGAGCGTCGGTTTCAGGCGGGGCCGGGGGACTGCAGGCCGGGGGCCAGGGAGAGGTTGGGTTCGGGCTGGGCGAGGTCGCGGGCGCGGAGCACCGCCATGGACTTTGCGGCCACCTTCAGCACCGAGCCGGTGTCGACAGGGCCGCGTTCCACTCCTGTCCCGGCGGTGTTGATCACCATGTCCCAGGCCTCGGCGAACTCGCCGGCCGGGAGCGTGAACTTGATGTCGTCGTCGTTCGCGTTGAAGTACAGCAGGAAGTTCACGTCGGTGATGCGGCGGCCGCGGTCGTCCCGGCCTTGGATGCCGTCGCCGTTGAGGAACACGCCGATGGTCCGGCCGAAGCCGCGGCCCCAGTCCTCCGGGAGCATCTCCGTGCCGTCCTCGTTCAGCCACACGATGTCCGGCAGCTTCTCGCCCTTGCCGCGCCGCACCGGCCGGCCGTCGAAGAAGGTGCTGCGCCGGAACGTGGGGTGCTGGGCGCGCAGCCGGTTCACCGCGGCGGTGAAGTCCATGAGCGGCATGTCGATGGCGTCCCAGTTGACCCAGCTGAGCTTGGAATCCTGGCAGTAGGCGTTGTTGTTGCCCTGCTGCGTCCGGCCGAGCTCGTCGCCGTGCAGGATCATCGGCACGCCCTGCGAGAGCAGCATGGTGGCGATGAAGTTGCGCTGCTGCCGCGCCCTGAGTGCCAGGACGGCGGGATCCGACGTGGGGCCCTCCATACCGCAGTTCCACGAGCGGTTGTGCGATTCGCCGTCGCGGTTGCCCTCGCCGTTGGCCTCGTTGTGCTTCTCGTTGTAGGACACCAGGTCACGCAGCGTGAAGCCGTCGTGCGCCGTGACGAAGTTGATGGACGCCACCGGCCGCCGCCCCGACCTCTCATACAGGTCCGCGGACCCCGTCAGCCGCGACGCGAACTCGCCCAGCGTGGCCGGCTCGCCGCGCCAGAAATCCCGCACGGTGTCGCGGTACTTGCCGTTCCACTCGGTCCACTGCGGCGGGAAGTTGCCCACCTGGTACCCGCCCGGTCCAACGTCCCACGGCTCCGCGATCAGCTTCACCTGCGACACGATCGGGTCCTGCTGCACCAGTTCAAAGAACGTGGAGAGCCGGTCGACGTCGTAAAACTCCCTGGCCAGCGCGGCGGCGAGATCGAAGCGGAACCCGTCCACGTGCATCTCGGTGACCCAGTACCGCAGCGAATCCATGAGCAGCTGCAGGGAGTGGGGTTGCCGCACGTTCAGGGTATTTCCGGTGCCCGTGTAGTCGACGTAGTACTGCTTGTCATCCTCCAGCAGGCGGTAGTACGCGGCGTTGTCGATCCCCCTGAAGCTCATGGTGGGGCCCAGATGGTTCCCTTCCGCCGTGTGGTTATAGACGACGTCGAGAATCACCTCGATCCCCGCACGGTGCAGTGAGCGGACCATCGCCTTGAAGTCCTGCACCTGCTGGCCCATCTGGCCGATCGAGCTGTAGGTGTTTTGCGGCGCGAAGAAGCCGATGGTGTTGTAGCCCCAGTAGTTGCTGAGGTTCATCTCCTGCAGCGTCCCGTCATTGACGAACTGGTGCACCGGCATCAGCTCGATGGCCGTGACGCCCAGCCGCTGCAGGTGCGCAATGACGGCGGGATGGGCGACGCCGGCAAAGGTGCCGCGCTGCTCCTTGGGTACCTCGGGGTGGAGTTCGGTGAGCCCGCGGACGTGCGCCTCGTAGATGACCGAGCGGTGGTAGGGGATCCGGGGCGGCCGGTCTCCGGCCCAGTCGAAGAACGGGTTGATCACCACGCCCAGCATGGTGTGCGGCGCCGAATCCTGGTCGTTCCGGGAGGCGGTGGCGCCGAAGTTGTAGGAGAACATCGCCGGGTGCCAGTGCACCTGCCCGGCAACGGCCTTGGCGTACGGGTCCAAAAGGAGCTTGTTGGGATTGCAGCGCTGGCCCTTGGCGGGGTCGTAGGGCCCGTGGACCCGGTACCCGTACTTCTGGCCGGGCTGGATCTGGGGCAGGTAGCAGTGCCACACATACCCGTCCGCTTCAAGAAGCTCCACGCGCGTCTCGGTGCCGTCGCCGGCTATCAGACACAGCTCGACGGCGGTGGCCGCCTCGCTGAAGAGCGCGAAGTTTGTCCCCATCCCGTCAAAGGTCGCACCCAGTGGATACGCGCTGCCCGGCCAGACTTCCATGATCACTCCTGCGGCTGTTCAGTTTTCCGAACCATGTTCGATGTCCGGTTGGGGTCCGCGCGCCTCGCCCTGACACAAGGCTAAGCACACTTAGTAGTTTCGCCAAGCGCGGCCTATGAAGCTGTGACGTTGTAAATCAAATTGTTTGTGATTCTGGACTCGTGGCGCCCGGGTTTCCGCGGCGGCGGCACCGCCCGCGCCTAGGATGAGGGTGATGACTTCGCCTCCGCCCGACAGCCCGCCGCCCTTTAGCCTCCGCGGCATTGCTGTTCCGGCGTTCGGCCCTGCCCTCCTGTTCAGCACCGGCCAGGGCGCGATCCTGCCGGTGGTGGCACTTTCCGCCGTCCAGCTGGGTGCGTCCGTAGCTGTGGCCGCTTTGATTGTCACGCTGATCGGCCTGGGCTCCTGGTTCTTCAACCTGCCGGCCTCGATGATCACGCTGAAGTTCGGCGAACGGTGGTCCATCGTGGGTGCTGCCGCGGCGGGGGCACTGGCCCTGCTGGCCGCCGGGGTGTCCCTGGTGATGGGCAACGGACTCTGGCTGCTCGCGGTGGCGATGGCCGTCGTCGGAATGTCCGCGGCAGTCTTCAGCCTGGCCCGGCAGAAGTACCTCACGGAGGCAGTGCCCGTGGAGTTCCGCGCCCGGGCCCTGTCCACCCTGGGCGGTGTGAGCCGCATCGGCACGTTTATCGGCCCGTTCATCGGCGCCGCCGCCATCGCCTTCGTTGGCATCAGCGGCGCGTACTGGGTGGGGGTGGCCGGCATGGCCGCCGCCGCCGTGCTCGCCGTGACCGTCCCCGACCTCGTGGCTGTGGGCGGGGCCTCCGCCACGACAGGCCCGGAGCCCACACTGCGCGGCGTGGCCGTCTCGCACGCGGGCGTTTTCCTGACGGCCGGAACCGGCATCCTGCTGCTCAGCGCCCTGCGCGCCTCCCGCCAGGTGGTTATCCCCCTGTGGGCCGACCACCTGGGCCTCGACCCCACGCACGCTTCGCTGGTCTACGGGCTCTCCGGGGCGATCGACATGCTGGTTTTCTACCCGGCGGGCAAGGTGATGGACCGGCGCGGGAGGCAATGGGTGGCCATACCGTCCACGCTGATCATGGGCGTGGCCCTGCTGCTGATCCCGCTCACCGCCGGGTTCACCAGCCTGCTGCTCGTGGCCCTGCTGATCGGCTTCGGAAACGGCATCAGCTCCGGCCTGGTGATGACACTCGGCGCCGACTTCTCGCCAGACCGCGGCCGCGGGCAGTTCCTGGGACTCTGGCGGTTCATGGCCGACGCCGGATCCACCGGCGGCCCGGTGCTCCTCTCCGCGGTGACGGCGGTAGCCTCCCTCGGCGCCGGAGTGACGGCCACCGGGGTACTGGGGTTCGCGGCGGCAGGCGTGTTCGCCGTCGTGCTTCCCAGGCTCAGGCACCGGCGCAACTACTGACGCCAAACCCAACTGACTCGCAGTTGTTGTCGTTTTGAGGGCTGAAAACGACAACAACTGCGAGTCAGTTGGGCGGCGGCACGAGGGCCGTTACGGTTTGCTTAGCTCCCGGCCCAGCGGCGGAGCGTGCTGTTCACGAGGCCGATCAGCACGGCCGTCCACCAGCACGCCTGCGAAATGCTGAGCGCGATCAGCAGACGCGTGCGCAGCCGGCTGCCCAGCTCGCTGAAGCTTGTATCCCGGGGAAGCGCGAACATCTTGTGCATGGCCGGCGCGATGCTCAGGCCATTCAGCATCAGGATGAGCACACAGCCCAGCTTCACAGCGGTCACCGGGTTGGTGATGTCGGGATGGATGAGCGCTCCCGATGCCAGCAGCAGCGCGAGGCCGCCCCAGATCAGCGGCTTAGTTGCGCGTTCAAGCTTGGGAGATGCATGCATGTGCACCTTGCCCAAGAGCCACAGCAGGCCCAGCCAGTCGACAACAAGGATGGTGCCGAAGGCCAGCACGAGGGCGAGGATGTGCCCGGCGAGCCCGATGCGGTGGAGTACAGGTCCGAACTCCACAAAGTGCCCCACCAGGACGGACGCGAGCCAGCCCGCGGTGCAGAGGATGCCGAGCAGGAACAGCCGGATCGTCTGCTTTCGGGGGGTGGCCTTCCTGAGCGCGGCGCGGTTGCGGCGGGCAGGAGCGGCAGGGTGCCGGGGCTGGTATCTGGATGCGGGGTTGGTGGCGGTTCGGGTTTCAGGGCGGGTCAAGGTGGTGCGGGTGTCGGCGTACATAATGCCGGCCTTTCATCACTGTTGTGCTCCCCTGAATGGTGCCGGGAGCTGGCTGGCCGGGTTGTTCCGGACAGCAGGGAATTGCTGGGCTTGGTTGGGGATTTATTTAGGAGCCGGGAGCGGCTGGCGCGCTGCGATGCAGGGCGCAGGCTGCTGGAGTTTGCGGTTCCAGGGGCGTTTCGGTCTACCTAAATGAATACGATACAGGTTGATTTATGGATTAAGCAAAGAAAGAGTTACCAATTCGTTGGCGTGTCGATGCTAGATCTGGTCTCACACTCATGTAATGGAGCCGATGTAGGAGGGTCTTCCGCGTGGGTGCAGAAGGCCCGCGTGGACGGTTCCGCCCCCGTCGGAAGTCGCGCTTTAGTCGTCCGAACCGTGTCCGCCGCTGTCGCCGCCCGGTTGAGACGCCTTGCGCTGTCCGCCCTTGTCATCGCCCGGTTGTGGGGCCGTGCGGAGGCCGGTTTTGTCGTCGCCAGCCTGGACGGGTACGACGGCGGGGCTCGCGTTGGGCTGGGAGCCGACGGTGCCGTCGGGCTGGGAACCGGCAGGGCCGGCGTCGGACTGCGAAGTGGAGTCGCCGGTGGGCCGGGAAGTGGAAGTGCCGGCGTCGGACTTTTTTGTAACAATGCCGCCTCTATCGTCCCCGACGTAACGCGATTCGGTGGACGACGACGTCCGGCGCCTGCCCCCGTCGTCACCGGACTTCGGCGTGCCGGCAGTTTTCGCGGCGGCCGGAGGTGTCTTGCCGCCGCCGACCGTGGAGGTCACCCTTGGCGTCACTTTCGCGCCGACGATGGCGGCCGGGGCCGGAGAATTGCCGGAGTTGGTCGGCAGGAGGATGCTGTTCGCGTTGCCGGTGCCCGCCGGTGTGGTGTTCAGAACCTGCGTGTTGACGGCGAGGGCGGCGGATCCGGTCACGAGGATCCCGGCCACCGATAGCGCCAGGGCTGCTCTGGTTTTCATGGTCAGCTTCTGTCCTTCATCTCGTGCAAATGCGCCAGCATTGCCCGTTCCGGGTGTCCGGGATGTTCGGAGATGTTCCTGAGCAGCGACAGCCGGGTCTCCGGGTCGAGGCCCTCGTCGCCGAGGATTTCGCCGATGAGCCGCATCAGCTGGCGTTGCAGTATGCCGCCCCGGGGAGCGTGCTGGGCTGGGCGGTGGCCGCCACGGGCCGGGTCAGGAGCTGCTGCGGGTACGCCGGCGGCGTGCCGGGCAGGTAGCCTCTCCGGCGTGGGGGACTGCCAATGGCTGTCACCTGGTGAATACGGGTCCGGGCTCATCATCATATTTACCTTCCACCTGCGCCGCCCCGCGGGCCCTTCCGGCATGCGCTGAGACCGGCGGCGTTGCCGGCAAATCCCGGTGTGAAGGGGAATGCCGTCTGCCGGTATTGTTCCGGTACTCCATGGTGGATTTGCTGGTGGACCTTGGAGTCCTGAGGAGGCGGGGTCCCCCCAGCGGGAAGGTGCGCCTGCAGTGTGCGGCGGCGGGCGGCCGCTGGTGGGTTGGGGGTCTGCGTTTCCCAAGGTTAAACGGGATTTTCCTAGGAACGGCTGGCACGATCTTTCTATCTGGTCCGGCGCCACAGCCGCGAGTGGACGCTCGGCCAGCTGGCCGGCCCGGCATTGCACCCCCCTGACATGCCGGGCCGGCAACCCCCACTCTTTCTGCCGGGGGCACTTAGGCCGCCGCCAAGACGGGCCGCCGGCCCCACCCCCGGAAATCCTGCCGGGGATCCGCTGGCCCGCAGCCCGAAAGCTTCTGCCGGGAACCGCCGTCGTGCGTCAGAACACCTGTTCCACAACCGCCCGGGTGAGCTGCCGGATGATGGCCGTTTGTACGGGTATTTCCGCCACGCTGGCTCCCAGCGAGTACACCACGAAGGCGTAGGCGCGCCGGCCCTGGACCAGGATGCTCGCGTCATGCAGGTTCCCGTCGAGCAGCCCGTACTTGTGGAAGACGGTGACGTCCGGCGGCACTGCGGCGGGTATCAGTGTCTCGTAGTTGGTGTTTTGCATGTAGGACAGCAGCTCGGCGGTGTGGGCCGGGCTGAGCAGCCGGCCCGTGTAGAGCAGTGTCAGAACCCTGGCCGTCTCCGCCGGGGACAGGGTGTTGAAGGTCCTGTCGTACGGAATGCCGAGCGACGCCGCGTAATCATGGATCCCGTTCTGGCCGATGGCGCCGAGGATCAGGGCCCAGGATGTGTTGTTGCTTTGCTGGATCATCTGCCGGATCTGGAAGGCGGCACTCTGGCTGCCCAGCGGCGCCGCGAGGGACAGGACACCGGCCTCGGCGAGGTGGTAATACGCGGCCGCGGCAAGGATCTTGCCCGTGCTGGCCGCCACGAACTTCTCCCGGACGCCGTACTGGCGGACAACGCCGTCGGACATGTCAACGAGGGCCACCCCCAGCTGGTACCGGCTGTTGGCCGCAATGATGGCATTGAGCTGTTCCCCGAGCGTCGCGTCGGCGGGCGCCGCCGGCGCCGGTTGCGGTAGCGCGGGCGCCGCCTTTGGTGTTGGCGGGGCGGGGGCCGCCTTTGGCGTTGCCGGGGAGGGATGGACGACGGCGGCGGGCGGGGAAGGTGCCGCACGCTTGGTGGCCGTGGCCGTGGCCGTGGCCTTTGCCTTGGCCTTGGCCTGGGGTTTGGTCGGTTTTGCGCTGCCGGGAGATGGTGCCGGAGCTTGTTGGACCGGTTTGGTTGCCTGCAGTGCAGGGGTCCCTGAGGGGAAAGGCGACGCTGCCGGCACGGCCCGTGAAAGTGCCGGTGACGGAGCCACGGCTGACGCGTAGACGGTTGTTGCGGTCAGCACTATCGCGGCGCAGAGGATGAGGAGCCGGCCGCGGGCCTCCGTCGGCCAGGGGACTGTCCGGGTGGCTGCTTTGCCAAGCCGGTGGCGGCTGCGGGCGCGATGCCGGCCGGGGGCCCCGCTCATCGCCGGGACCTCATGGCCGGGACCTCATGGCCCGGACCTCGTGGCCGAGACCTCATCGCCATGGCCGGAAATGTGTAGCGCCTGCCACTCGCCTCACCCCAATTCGCCTGCCGCCTTCGTCAGGAGCGGCACAGGGCCACGCTGGCACTGGGAGGTTGGGAAAAGGTGGGGCTCTGGCTGGGAAAAAAGTTGACCTAGGCCACCAAAATGGGGGATGGCCCGGTCAGGGGAGTTTTCTGGGGTTGGCGGGAACGACCGGGATCAGGCCCGTGGGCAGCTTGATGTCGGCGTCCTCCGGGCGGTCCTGCCCCGCCCGTTCGATGGCCGCCCGGAAGTGGGGCAGGCTGCGCTCCACCATGTCCTCGCTGGCCGTGAGCGAAATCCGGAAAAACCCCGGTGTCTCGAACAGGACGCCCGGCAGCACAAAGACGTCCTCCTGGCCCAGTGCCTCGGTGAAGGCCTCGTCATCATGAATGGGGGACTGGACGAACAGGTAAAAGGTGCCCTCTGAGGGCCGGAGCCGGTACCCCATGCCGCCCAGCTCCTGGACCAGCCGGTCCCGCTTTTGCTGCAGCTGTCCGACGTCGATGGTGAACGTCTCCAGCCGCGGCAGCGCGTACTGCAGCACGGCGTTGGGGTAGATCCAGCCCATGGCCAGCTGCATGGCCTCGACCGCAGCCCCGAGTTCCTTGCGGTCCGGCATGCTCGGGGGGAGCGCCAGGTATCCGATCCGCTCGCCCGGCGACAGGTGCGTCTTGCCGTACGAGTAGGCCAGGAGCGTGAACGGATAGAACTCGGCGGGGCTGTGGAATCGCGCACCGTCGAAGACGATCCTGTTGTACGGCTCATCGGACACCAGGTAGATCCGCCGGCCTATCCGCGCCGACGCCTCGTCGAGGAGCGTGGCCAGCTGGCGGAGGAGCTCGGGCGGGTAGATCCTGCCGGTCGGGTTGTTCGGCGAATTGATGATCACTACTCGGGTCCGCTCCGTGATGGCCGCTTCAATGGCCGCCAGATCGAGGTCGAAGGTTTCGAAGTCGATCCGGACCTTCACCGGTACCAGCCCCGCCTCGACCGCGAGCGGCTCGTAGAGGAACCAGGGCGGCAGGCTGTAGATGACCTCGTCGCCCGGATCGGCAACCGCCTTCAGCGCAAGGGCGATCGCGGTGAAGCCTCCGGTGGTGAGGTACAGGTCCTCGGCTTCGAACGGAACATCCAGCAGCCTGCCCAGGGAATCCGCCGCCGCCTCCCGCGCATCCACCTCATTGGTCTTGTAGGCGAACCACTGGTCGTCGTGCGGATGGAGAGCGTCCCGGAGGGCGTCCACGTAGGCGTCCTGCGGCATCTGGTGCGGGTTGCCCAGGGTGAAGTCGCAGATGCCGGGAACGTGCTTGCGGCGGGCATAGGTGGAATGGTTCAGGTGCTCGGTGATCCTCCGGAAGGACGGAATGGAGGCCACCTCAAGGGCGCGGCGCGAGGCGGGGGAGGCCGTCACAGTCCGGTTTCCTGGGGCTTGGTGTTGGCCTTCGCCGTGAGCAGCAGGTACTCCCACTCCATCTGTGCGGGCGTATCGCCGTGGGCCTCGATGTACGTGTTGGCAAGTTCCGTGAGCGCGTCGTCCAGGGCCTTGGCCTTCTTCCCGTCACCGGACAGCGACTTGTACACGGAGATGGTGGGTCCGTAGTGCGACTTGAAATAGTGCAGGAAGTCTTCGGGCTGGCGGAAGCTGGTGATCGCGACGGTCCGCTTCTGCGCCCGGATCTCGCCCAGCCGGTCGCCGAACAGCTCACGGACATGGTCTGCGCTGCCCCACAGGGGGGCCGGCTGGGCGCCGGGCGGAGGCGGCGGAGCGAAGGGTTTCATGGTGGAGAACATCTGCCCGATGAAGCCCTCGGGGGTCCAGTGCAGCAGCCCAATGGTCCCGCCCGGCCTGCAGACACGGACTAATTCGTCGGCGCTCGCCTGGTGGTGCGGGGCGAACATGGCGCCGAGGCAGGACATGACGACGTCGAATTCGCCGTCCGCAAAGGGGAGGTTTTCGACGTCGGCCTCCACCCATTCGAGCTCAACGCCGCGGTCGGCAGCCTGCCGCCGCCCGGCGTCGAACATCTCGGGGGTGAGGTCGCTGGCAATCACCCGCGCACCCATCATGGCCGCGGGGATGGCCGCATTGCCGGCGCCGGTGCCCACGTCCAGGACACGCTGGCGCGGTTTGATGTTGCAGGCCTGCACCAGGATGGCGCCCAGATCCAGGAGGAGCTCGGTGGCAAGGGCAGGGTAATCGCCCTGCGCCCACATGGCCCGGTGTTTCTCCTTCAGGGCCTTGTCCGCCCCGACTTCGTCCTTCATGTCCGCGCACCTCTGCTTTCGCAGGTCCAGTAGCAGCGCTCTGCTGAGTCAGTGGAGGCTGTGGTGCGACTTATTGTGGGCTTCCCGGCTGGGCTTGTAAAGGTTGCGGAGCCCCGGCTGGGTAGCACATCCGGGCGTTATCAGGGCTGAGAACGCCCTGAGGTGCTACCCGGATCCGCGCAGGTGCGTCAAGAGTAGTCGGCCTTCAACAATGCCGACTGGGCGGCGAACGCCGGGTCCCCGGTTTGCCGGCCCAGGATGGCGAGCTGGTTGGTGACGCCCTTGTGGTAACCCGCGGGGGCCCGCCACACGTACTGGCCAAACGGGCTGGCAGCGTACCAGGAGATGGTTCCGGGCCGGCGGTAGCTGGTGAAGTGGTCGCGGATGGTTGTGGCAGCGGTGTTGAACATCCACTGCGCCGTGGGATTCTTGGTGAGCCGGTAGTAGTCGTAGGCTCCCCATGCCGCATAGATGTGCCCGTTGACCACGTGGCTGGGGGGAATGTTCGTGCCGACGTATTCCTCAAACCACATATAGATCTTGCTGCCCTTCAGCACCTGGTCCTGGAACCACGGCTGGCCGTTCTTCTTGGGCACCTGGTAGGAACGGAAGACGCGGTCGGCCTGGGTCTTCCAGTAGGTGTTGCCGGTGGTTTCGTACAGATTCACCAGCGTGGAGAGCATCATGCCCTGGGCCATGCCGGAATACCAGGGAATGCCCATGTTGATCTTGTTGCCCGGCGTGTGCCTGAACCTGTACGGGAACCAGGTGGCTCCGCTGGCGTCCGAGAACGAGCCGGACAGGATGTAGCGTGTGGTGGCGTCTGCGCGGCGCAGGTACTCGGGGTTCTTGGTGACGCGGTACGAGGAGAGCATCTGGTTCACGAACCACGCGCTGTTCACGGGGTGGTAGACCACCACGTTGTTGATCTTGATCTGCACCACGCCCTTGCTGTTCACCGTGCCCCACGTTGTTGCCGTCAGGGGAACCACGGCTGTGCCGATGTAAGGCGAGCCGCCGGCGGTGTTGATGGTGTAGTTCGCGTTGGCGTACGTGAGCTGCACGGGCGGGGCTGCCTGTGAAGTGACGGCAGCGGCCAGGAGCATCGCGGCGGCCGCGATCAATGCCGTAAGAGAGCGTGAAATATCGCGGACGCGCAAAGAAATTCCCCCAAGAGACCAGACAAGATTCCGCCAATGGTAGCAGCCCAACCAGGTCGCAGATCAGGGCGGTGGCACCGCGGGGGGACCCCCGATGATGGGCCGAGTT
>NZ_JBHTXX010000007.1:126760-199426 GCF_042791415.1 Arthrobacter sp. NPDC056691 | reverse complement strand
CGCCTACAACAACCAGTGCGACCCGTACAGCGCCGCTACGCTCTAAAACCTGACCGACTGCTCCGTAGGTGCCCTTTTGACCGGTCAAAAGGGCACCTACGGAGCAGTCGACGTGAGTACGACGGCGGCCGGCCACCTTCGCTGGGAAGGTGACCGGCCGTCGTCGTACTTTATTTAGATGTTGAAGCCGAGGGCCCGCATCTGATCTTTGCCGTCGTCGGTGATCCGTTCGGGACCCCATGGCGGCATCCATACCCAGTTCAGGCGCCAGTCGTCCACGACGCCGTCAAGCGCCTTGCCGACCTGCTCCTCGAGCACGTCGGTCAGCGGACAGGCGGCCGTGGTGAGGGTCATGTCGATCAGCAGGGCGCCGTCGTCCTCCGAGTACTTGAGGCCGTACAGCAGGCCCAGGTCCACGATGTTCACCCCAAGTTCGGGGTCGATGACGTCCTTGAGCGCCTCTTCGACATCCTCCAGCCCGGTGCGGGCTGCGTCGATTTCGGTCATGGTCAGTCAGTCCTAACTAGGCCTGGACCGCTGCGGCAGCCGTGGCTGATCCGGCACCCGCGGCGTAGCGGTCGTAGCCTTCTTCTTCCAGGCGGTCGGCGAGTTCCGGGCCGCCCTCTTCCACAACCTGGCCGTTGACGAACACGTGCACGAAGTCAGGCTTGATGTAGCGCAGGATGCGGGTGTAGTGGGTGATGAGCAGCGTGCCCATGTTGCCGGTGGCGTGTGCGCGGTTGACGCCTTCGGAGACGACCTTGAGGGCGTCGACGTCCAGGCCGGAGTCGGTCTCGTCGAGCACGGCGAACTTCGGCTTGAAGAGCTCCAGCTGCAGGATCTCCACGCGCTTCTTCTCGCCGCCGGAGAAGCCTTCGTTGACATTGCGCTGGGCGAAGTCGGCGTCGATGCGCAGCTGCTGCATGGCGGCCTTGACGTCCTTGGTCCAGGTGCGCAGTGCCGGGGCTTCGCCGTCGATGGCGGTCTTGGCGGTCCGCAGGAAGTTGGTCATGGTGACACCGGGAACCTCCACCGGGTACTGCATGGCCAGGAAGACGCCTGCGCGGGCGCGCTCGTCAACGCTCATGGCCAGCACGTCTTCGCCGTCCAGCGTGATGGTACCGCGGGTGACGTTGTAGCGCGGGTGGCCGGCGATCGTGGACGCCAGGGTGGACTTGCCGGAACCGTTGGGGCCCATGATGGCGTGGGTCTCACCGGTGCGGATGGTCAGGCTGACGCCCTTCAGGATCTCCTTGGTGCCCTGCTCGGTGTCGATGCTGACGTGCAGGTCCTTGATCTCAAGAGTAGACATGTGTCTTGTTCTCCTCTGCACCGTGCCGTTCTGTCGGCGGTGCGGTCTTTGGTCTGGAAGTTGTTAAGTTCTGGTACAGGCCCGTTTGGGCTTCACGCTGGGCTGCGGATTAAGTGAAGTTCGGCGTTTCGGCGCCGTTCAGGACGTTGGTGAAGTCCACGTAGACGTCGTCTCCCTGGATCTCCACCGCGAACACCGGAACGGGGTCGTAGGCCGGCAGCTGCAGGGGTTCGCCGGTGCGCAGGTCGAACTGGGAGCCGTGCCCCCAGCACTCGATGGCGCAGCCTTCCACCTCGCCCTCCGAGAGCGAGATGTCGGCGTGCGAGCAGGTGTCACCGATTGCGTGGATTTCTCCCATGGAGTCCTTGACGATCGCGACCGGGTAGTCGTCGATCAGGATCCGCAGGGCCTGCTTGAGCTGGATCTCGTTCGCCTTGCAGACGAGTTCGCCCTTTGGCTGTTCAGTCATCCGTTGTCCTGTGCTGTTGTTTCCGGCCGGTTGGGCCGGGCCTGGTTCCGTACGGTCAGTTCTCGTTGGCGGCGAGCTCGCGCTCGACTTCCTCGGTCAGGCGCTCTTCGAGTGCCGGAACCTTGATCTGCTGGATGATCTCGTTGAGGAAGCCGCGCACCACGAGGCGCCGGGCCACATCTTCGGGAATGCCGCGGGCCATCAGGTAGAACAGGTGCTCGTCGTCGAAACGTCCCGTGGAGCTGGCGTGGCCGGCACCCTCGATGAGACCCGTCTCGATCTCGAGGTTGGGCACGGAGTCCGCACGGCAGCCATCGGTGAGCACCAGGTTCTGGTTCTTCTCGTACGAGTCGGTGCCCAGCGCCTGCTTCTGGATCAGCACGTCGCCCACCCAGACGGTGTGCGCGTTCTTGCCCTGCAGGGCGCCCTTGTAGAGCACGTTGGACTTGCAGTTGGCCACGTTGTGGTCAACGAAGGACCGGTGCTCCAGGTGCTGGCCGGCGTCGGCGAAGTAGAGGCCCAGCAGCTCGGCCTCGGCGCCCTCACCGGAGAAACGGACGTTGGAGTTCAGGCGCACCACGGAACCGCCCAGCGAAACGGCGATGTGCTTGTAGACGGCGTCCTTGCCCACTTGGGCGTCGTGCTGGCCCAGGTGACGGGCGTCGTCTTCCCAGAGCTGCACGGAGATCACCGTGAGGTGCGCACCGTCGCCGACGATCACTTCCAGGTTTCCGTTGTGGTCCGCCGCGCCCGTGTGTTCCACGATGACGACGCTGCGGGAGTTGGCGCCGGCTTCCAGCACGAAATGTGCGTTGGAGCGGCGGCCTGCGCCCGCGCCGTCGATCAGGATGCGGACCGGCTCAGCCGGTTCGGCGTTGGCCGGGATGACCACGTGCAGGGCCTCGTCCGTGTTGGCGGAGGCGACGACGGCGGCCCGGTCGGCGGGGGTCAGGACGGTGCCGCGCGGGGCGGCTCCCTGTGCCAGGCTGCCGCGGACGTAGCCTTCGGGGGCTTCCACGGTGAGCGCGGCCGCGGCCTCGTCCGTCGCGGCGTCGGAGAACAGGTTGGCCAGTCCGCGGACCGGGGTGAAGCGCCATTCCTCTTCACGGCCGGTGGGCAGTGCGAAGTCGGCGACGTCGAAGCTCGTGAGCCGCTCGGCGCGCGAGGACATGACGGTGACGCCATGGTTGTGGCTGTGGTCTACCTTAGCGGCGACCAGCCCCTCGCCTTCCTCGGTGAAACCTGCGATGGAAGGCGCTCCGATGCGGGCCTTTTCAGTAGTAATTTCGGCAGTCATTAACCGACGGATCCTTCCATCTGGAGTTCAATGAGGCGGTTCAGCTCGAGGGCGTATTCCATCGGCAGCTCGCGGGCGATCGGCTCGATGAAGCCGCGCACGATCATGGCCATGGCTTCGTCTTCGCGCATGCCGCGGGACATGAGGTAGAAGAGCTGCTCCTCGGAAACGCGCGAGACGGTTGCCTCGTGCCCCAGCTGCACGTCATCCTCGCGGATGTCGATGTACGGGTAGGTGTCCGAGCGGCTGATGGTGTCCACCAGCAGCGCGTCGCAGCGCACCGTGTTCGCGGAGTGCTTGGCACCCTCGCGGATCTGGACCAGGCCGCGGTAAGCCGCGCGTCCACCACCGCGGGCAACGGACTTGGAGATGATCGAGCTCTTGGTGTTCGGCGCAATGTGCACCATCTTGGAGCCGGTGTCCTGGTGCTGGCCCTCGCCGGCGAACGCGATGGACAGGGTCTCGCCCTTGGCGTGCTCGCCCGTCAGGTACACGGCCGGGTACTTCATGGTGACCTTGGAGCCGATGTTGCCATCGATCCACTCCATGGTGCCGCCCTCTTCGCAGATGGCGCGCTTGGTCACGAGGTTGTACACGTTGTTGGACCAGTTCTGGATGGTGGTGTAGCGGACGCGGGCGCCCTTCTTGACCACGATCTCGACGACGGCGGAGTGCAGCGAGTCCGAGGTGTAGATCGGCGCGGTGCAGCCTTCGATGTAGTGGACGTAGGAGTCCTCGTCGGCGATGATCAGGGTGCGCTCGAACTGGCCCATGTTTTCCGTGTTGATGCGGAAGTAGGCCTGCAGCGGGATGTCGACGTGCACGCCCTTGGGCACGTACACGAAGGAACCGCCGGACCACACGGCAGTGTTCAGCGACGCGAATTTGTTGTCGCCCACCGGGATGATGGTGCCGAAGTATTCCTGGAAGATCTCCGGGTGCTCGCGCAGCGCGGTGTCCGTGTCCAGGAAGATGACGCCCTGGGCCTCAAGGTCCTCGCGGATCTGGTGGTAGACAACCTCGGACTCGTACTGGGCTGCCACACCGGAGACCAGGCGGCTGCGCTCAGCTTCCGGGATGCCGAGCTTCTCGTACGTGTTGCGGATGTCCTCGGGCAGGTCCTCCCAGGAAGCGGCCTGCTTCTCGGTGGAACGCACGAAGTACTTGATGTTGTCGAAGTCGATGCCGGAGAGGTCAGCACCCCAGGTGGGCATGGGCTTGCGGTCGAAGTACTTCAGACCCTTGAGGCGCAGGTCCAGCATCCATTCCGGCTCGCTCTTCTTTGCCGAGATGTCGCGGACCACGTCCTCGTTGAGGCCGCGGCGGGCGTTAGCGCCGACGTCGTTCTTGTCGGCCCAGCCGTACTCATAGGTTCCGATGCCGTGGAGCTCGGGATTCTTTTCCAGAATCTCCGCGATCACACCAGGCTCGGCAACCTTCTTCTCTGATAGTTGGTCCGTCATCACGGCCTTTCTTGCAGATGGTTGGATACTTCGTCCAGGTTGTCCGGTGCCCTATCGGCTGTTGCCAGTGTGACGGCCGGACGGCCTGTGGGTATATGGGTGGTGCAGACGTGTCCCCCGCGGGCGAGCGTGGAAAGCCTGCGGACATCGACACCAACGAGGCGCGAAAACATTTCGGTTTCCGCGTCGCAGAACACGGGAAACTGGGTGGCCAGCTGCTGGATGGGGCAATGGCCCTGGCACAGCTGGACGCTGGACAGTGCTGCGGGCAGCGGAGCTTTGGCTTCAATGGTGGCGGTGGAAGCAACAAAGCCGTCCCGGGACAGGGCGGCGGACAGGGCCTGCGCGCGGGCGGTGATGTCCGTTCCGGCCGCGTCCACCTCGGGGGCGTAGCGGCGTTCCATCTCCGCGAAACGCTCGACGGCGAACTGGCGGACGGTTTCATCGCCCGCCACCGCGCCGAGCTGCTTGAGCGCCAGGGTGGCAATATTCAGGTAGTCGTCGCCCAATGAGGACTGGCCCTGGGAGCTGAGGACGTAGCGGCGGGCAGGGCGGCCGGCACCGGCGCCTGCGCGGGCCACTCGCTTGACCTCGATCACGCCCGCGCGGGACAGGTGGTCCAGGTGGCGGCGGACGGCGGCCGGGGTGAACCCGAGCAGGTCGCCCAGTTCCGCGGCGCTGACCGGCCCGTGTTCCAGGACGGCACTGAGGACGCGGTCGCGCGTGCGCTCGTCGGCGTCGGCCGCGGCCGGCACGGAGGCCAGGGCAGCACGTTTTCCACCGCGCAGCGCACCCGCGGGCGCGCCCTGCCCGGCCAGGGGCGCGGAAGTGGTGTTGGTCATGGAATACACAACACAATCATGTCGTAATTTATTGCGGCCTTCCAGTAAGGCAAGGCTGACCTGTGCGCAGCACCCGCCTCCAGCGTGACAGTACTACTTCACGTAGAATATTGGGGTGCGATCCCCCAAATCCCCCGTATTGACCATCGACGGGCTCATCAAGGACGTCGGTCCGCTCCCCAGCCTCGATGGCAAGATGCTCAGGGTTGTGAGCGACGTCTCACTCGTCGCCGGCCGCGGCGAGGTCACGGCGCTGCTTGGAGCCAACGGTGCCGGCAAGACTACCACCATCGAATGCGCCCAGGGGCTCCAGAAGCGGACGGGTGGATCTATTACGCTGCTCGGCGCCGATCCCGGCACCGCCGGTGCGGAACTGCGCGCCCGCGTCGGCGTCATGCTCCAGGACGGCGGCCTCCCGCCGTCGGCCCGTCCCATTCCCCTGCTTCGGCACATTGCCGGCATGTACAGCAATCCCAGGCCGCTGGATGAGCTGGTGCAGCGGCTGGGCATCGACACGTTCAGCAGGACCAACGTCCGCCGGCTGTCTGGCGGACAGAAGCAGCGGCTGGCCCTCGCGGCCGCCCTGATCGGCAACCCGGAGGTCCTGTTCCTGGACGAGCCGAGCGCCGGCCTGGACCCGCAGTCCCGCCAGCTGGTCTTCGAACTGATCGCCGAACTCCGGGACGGCGGGATGGGGATCATCCTCACGACCCACCTTATGGATGACGCACAGCGGCTGGCCGATTATGTGTACATCATCGACGCCGGCAGGAATGTTGCGGAGGGCACCGTTGCCCAGCTGCTCCAGCACAACATGCCGGAGGCGCCCCACAGGGACCACGTCCGGACGCTGCACTTCGAGGCACTGCCCGGGCTGGACTTCACCGGCGTGCTTCCTGTCGAGATCGAGATCCGCGAGACGCGTTCCGGCAGCTACTCGGCCACTGGAGCACTGACCCCCGAGGATCTTGCCGCGCTGACCGCGTGGTGGGCACACCACGGCATCATGCCGGGCTCACTGAGCATGGAGGCCCGGAGCCTCGAAGACGTGTTCCTTGACATTTCCGGAAGGGAAATCCGATGACGACAGCCACGGGCAGCGCACCCGCTCCCCTGCTCCGCCGGATCCTGCTGCAGGGCAAATACGAGGCCACCACCATGCTCCGGAACGGCGAGCAGCTGATCCTCGCAGTGGTCCTGCCGCTCCTGGCCTTGATCGGGCTGACGGTCACCCCGCTCCTCGACGGCATCGGGGACAGCCGGGTGAACGTTGCCGTCCCCGGCATCCTCGCGCTCTGCGCCATGTCCACCGCGTTCACCGGACAGGGCATCGCGACGGGCTTTGACCGCCGGTACGGCGTGCTGCGGTTCCTGTCCACCACGCCCCTGGGCCGTGCCGGCCTCATCGCAGGGAAGATCCTTGCGGTCCTGGCCGTGCTCGTGATCCAGGTGGCCATCGTCGCCGCCGTAGCCTTTCCGCTGGGATGGCGGCCCAATGCGCTGGGGATTCTGCCCGGTCTGGGCCTGCTGGTCCTGGGTGCGGCGGCGTTCACGGCACTTGGCCTGCTGGTAGCTGGCACCGTCCGGCCCGAGGCCACGCTGGCCATCACCAACCTGCTGTGGATCCTGCTGGGGGCACTCGGCGGCATCGTGATCCCCATGCAGCGGCTGCCGGAACTCGCCCAGAACACCGTTCACCTGCTGCCGTCCGGGTCCCTTGGCGAAGGGTTGCGCGACGCGTTCCTGCACGGCGCCGTGAACGGCAACGCTGTCCTTGTCCTGCTGATGTGGACGGTTCTCGCCGGCGCAGCAGCCATCCGCTGGTTCAAATGGAATTGAGAATAAAGTGAGCACGGCTTCGCGCCTCCCCCAGTTCGTCGGCCGCCTGGCGTCCAAGCTTCCCGTCACCGTCGACTCGACCGTCCGCCGCCTGGCCGTGCTGTCCCTGATCGGGCAGACGGTCCTGGTGGTCACCGGCGGTGCCGTCCGGCTGACCGCCTCTGGCCTGGGCTGCCCCACCTGGCCCAGGTGCACGAATAACTCCCTGGTGAACACCCCTGAGATGGGCATCCACGGCTTCATCGAGTTCGGCAACCGCCTCCTGACGTTCGCCCTGGCCGCCGTCGCCGCACTCATGCTCGTGTACCTGTGGAACCTGCGCAAGGAGCGCAAGGACCTGTTCCTGCTGGCCCTCGGCCTGCTGGCGAGCATCCCGGCGCAGGCCATCATCGGCGGCATCACCGTGCTCACCCATCTGAACCCGTGGGTGGTTGGCCTGCACTTCCTGGTGTCCATGGCCCTCGTGGTTTTCGCGACGCTGCTGGTGAACCGGGCCTACGGCAGGACCGGCCAGTTCCGGACCTCGCCGCTCGCCGTCTTGCCGGGCGTCCTGCGGCCGGTGCTGACCGCCGTCGCGCTCTTCTCCGCCATCGCCGTGATGCTGGGCGTCGTGGTGACCGGCGCCGGCCCCCACGCAGGTGACGCCAAGGCTCCCCGCAACGACCTGGACTGGGACCTGTTCTCGCACATCCACGCCGTGCCCGCCTACTTGGTCACCGCGGGCACGCTGCTCGCCGTGTACTTCGTGTTCCGCCGCGGCATTTCCGGGACGTTCAGAACGGCTGTGCTGATGCTCCTCGGCGTCACGTTACTGCAGGCCGTCATCGGCTTCACGCAGTACTACAACGGCATCCCGGCGCTGCTCGTCGGCGCGCACATGCTGGGTGCGGCCCTGCTGATGAGCGCGGCAACCAACGCCGCGGACATCGCCCGTTCCAGCCCGGTCAGGTAGCCTCTCCCCGACGCTCGATCAGTTCCTGCGGCCTTTCCCCTGACGCTTCCTCAGATCGCGGCGTGTGGATCGGGACGCTTCCTCAGATCGCGTCGTGTGGATCGGAACGCTTCCTCAGATCGCGTCGTGTGGATCGGAACGCTTCCTCAGATCGCGTCGTGTGAGTCGGGACGCTTCCTCACCTTTGTCCGGCCGGCGCCGCTTGTTCCGTTGGGTCCATCTCTCCGGGCTGCTGAAATGCCTCTACCGGCCAATCGGGCGCTGTACCTCACAGGTAGGGCACGATGGGCTGCTCGCACAAAACAGCTTCGCCCTCAGCTTCGAGGGAAGAATCAACTACATGCCAGCCCAGGATCCACCGTTGAACGGACAATCCCACTCGCTACCAGACAAGAAATGCTCCCTCGCGTAAGTGAGGGAGCATTTCCATATCCAGCGCAGGAGGTGATGACGCGTCCGGGGGAAACCTGCAGGAGGTGAGGAAGCGTCTTTGGGGCGGGGCGGGGCGGGTGCGCTAGCCCATGATCGGCGAGCCGACGAACGGGTCGACGGCCAGCGCGATGAAGAGGAGCGTCAGGTAGCTGATTGAGCCGTGGAAGACCTTCATGGCGCCCTTGTCGGAGAGGTCCCCGCCCTGCGCCCGCTTGTACAGGGCATGGGACTCGTACAGGAACCAGGCACCGGCAAGCACGGCAACGGCGGTGTACACCCAGCCCGCGTTGCCGGCAGGGATCATGAGCAGCGAGCACGCAACCATGGCCCAGGCGTAGAGGACCACCTGTACGGACACGACCTTGGCGCCGGCGATGGCGCCGAGCATCGGCACGTTGGCGTTGCGGTAGTCCTCGCCGTAGCGCATGGACAAGGGCCAGTAGTGCGGCGGCGTCCAGAGGAAGATGACCATGAACAGGACGATGGCCGGCCACTCGACCGTGTTGGTCACGGCGGACCAGGCGATCAGTACAGGGAAACAGCCGGCGGCGCCGCCCCAGACGATGTTCTGGGCCGTGCGGCGCTTGAGAATCATCGTGTAGATGACCACATAGAACACGATGGCACCGAGTCCGAGCCACGCGGAGAGCGGGTTCGCGCCGAACCAGAGGATGGCGATGGCCGCGGCGCCCAGCAGCCACGCGAAGATGAGGGCCTCGCGCGGAGTGACCTCACCGGTCACCAGGGGGCGCTTCTCCGTGCGGTGCATCAGCTTGTCGATGTCGCGGTCGATGTAGCAGTTGAAGGCACCGGCGCTGCCGGCAGCGAACGCGCCGCCCACGAGGGTGGCCATGATGAGGCCGAGGGATGGGAAGCCGCGCTGCGCATAGATCATGGTGGGCAGGGTGCTGACCAGCAGGAGCTCGATGACCCTGGGCTTGGTGAGTGCAAGGTACGCCTTGGCCTTGCGGGCTAGTCCGGCTCTTCCGTGAACCCGGGAAGAGGTCAGCGGCGTATCTGTTGTGCTCACGTGGCAGTCACTCTGTTTCTGTCTGGCTGTTTATCTGATCAGTCCGTTTGGACACGCGGTCCGGACCGATCCCTCAACGGCGGTCGGCGGGGCTGGCATGTGCGCACTGAACCCGCCCTGTCCGCCGGTGGCCTCCCGATATCATACCGCGGTCCCGCATGGATCGCTGGCATCGGTGTGTGACGGCAAATCACTGAAAATGATTCGTTCGTGCTTGCTTCAATCACATTAACGCAGCCTCACGGCACGAATGATTCACAAAAGAGAAATTGCGTCCAACTGGTGAGATTTTGGCCGCTCGAAGTGTGGAATAGAGCTAAGCTGTCTGCAGATCAGCGCACACTGGAAGACGGGCAAGAAACCGCATTCCATAACGTCCGGCGACTGAATGAAGATCAACGTTTCAATGGTGAACGGCTGGTAGGCACAAAATGCAGCGGGCACCAATTATGCCCTGCCGCTGTGTGTCATTACCGCTTGCCGTTAACACAGAGAGGGGCCCGGTTACGTGGCACATTTGAAAGAGCAAGAACTGACTTGGACCGACCTCGACCAGCGCGCCGTTGACACTGTGCGCGTCCTGGCCGCCGACGCCGTGGAGAAGGTGGGCAACGGCCACCCCGGCACCGCGATGAGCCTGGCTCCGGCCGCTTACCTTCTGTTCCAGAAGCTGATGCGGCACGACCCGAAGAACCCGGACTGGATCGGCCGTGACCGCTTCATCCTCTCCCCCGGCCACACGTCCCTGACGCTGTACATCCAGCTGTTCCTTTCCGGCTACGGCCTGGAACTGAAGGACCTGGAAGCCCTGCGCACCTGGGGCTCGCTGACCCCGGGCCACCCGGAATACAAGCACACCGCCGGCGTTGAGATCACCACCGGCCCGCTGGGCCAGGGACTCGCCTCCTCGGTGGGCTTCGCGTACTCCCAGCGCCGCCAGCGCGGCCTGTTCGACGCCGACGCTCCCGCCGGCGAGAGCCCGTTCGACCACACCATCTGGGTTATCGCTTCCGACGGCGACCTGCAGGAAGGCGTGACCTCCGAGGCTTCGTCCCTCGCCGGTCACCAGGAGCTCGGTAACCTCGTGGTCATCTACGACGAGAACCACATCTCCATCGAGGATGACACCGACATCGCCTTCACCGAGGACGTCCTGAAGCGCTACGAGGCCTACGGCTGGCACACCCAGCGCGTGGACTGGACCAAGACCGGCGACTACAAGGAAGACGTCCAGGAGCTGTACTCGGCACTGCTGGCCGCCAAGGCGGAAACGTCCAAGCCGTCCATCATCTCGCTGCGCACCATCATCGGCTACCCGGCCCCCAAGAAGCAGAACACCGGCAAAATCCACGGTTCCGCGCTGGGTTCGGAAGAAGTTGCCGCCCTGAAGAACGTCCTCGGATTCGATCCCGAGAAGTCCTTCGAGGTTGACGAGGACGTGCTGGCCCACGCCCGAGCCGTAGTCGACCGCGGTGCACACGCACGCAAGGAATGGGAAGAGTCCTTCTCCGCCTGGCAGTCCGCCAACCCGGAGGGCGCTGCCCTGCTGGAGCGCGTCGAAGCGCGCCAGCTCCCCGCCGGGCTCGACGCCGCCCTGCCGGTTTTCGAAGCAGGCAAGGACGTTTCCACCCGTGCCGCCTCCGGCAAGGTCCTGAACGCCATCGGTCCGGTTATGCCGGAGCTCTGGGGCGGCTCGGCCGACCTCGCGGAGTCCAACAACACCACGATTGAGGGCTCGCCGTCATTCGTTCCCGCGGGCAAGCAGACCAACGCCTGGTCCGGCAACCCGTATGGCCGGGTCCTGCACTTTGGTATCCGTGAGCACGCCGCAGCCTCGATCGTGAACGGCATCAGCCTGCACGGCAACACCCGCGCGTTCTCCGGCACGTTCCTGATCTTCAGCGACTACCAGCGTCCCGCCATCCGCCTCGGTGCCCTCATGGGTGTGCCGTCCCTCTATGTCTGGACGCACGACTCCATCGGCCTGGGCGAAGACGGCCCGACGCACCAGCCGGTTGAGCAGCTCGCGTCGCTGCGCGCCATCCACGGTCTCGACGTCGTCCGTCCGGGTGATGCCAACGAGGTTGCGGCAGCCTGGAAGACCATGCTGGAGAACCACGAGAACCCGGCCGGCATCGTCCTGACCCGCCAGAACATCCCCACCTACGAGCGTGGCGAGGGCGCGGCCGAGGGTGACACCTTCGGTTCGACCGCTGGCGTTGCCAAGGGCGGTTACGTCCTGGCCGAGGCGTCCAAGGACGGCAAGACCGTGGACGCGCAGGTCATCCTGATCGGCACCGGTTCGGAAGTCCAGCTGGCTGTCCAGGCCCGCGAGGCACTCCAGGCCGAAGGCATCGCCGCCCGCGTGGTGTCCATGCCGTGTGTCGAGTGGTTCAACAAGCAGGACGCCGCCTACCGCGAGGCGGTCCTGCCCGCAGCGGTCAAGGCCCGCGTTTCGGTTGAAGCCGGCCTGTCCCTGGGCTGGAAGGAATTCGTCGGCGACGCCGGCCGGTCCATCAGCCTCGAGCACTACGGCGCATCCGCCGACTACAAGCGCCTGTTCCAGGAGTTCGGCATCACGGCAGAAGCAGTTGCCGCCGCCGCCAAGGATTCCCTCGCCGGACTCCAGTCCTGACAGCACCCCCCAGTTCAAGGAGATTAGAAATGACTAGCACTCCCACTCAGCAGCTTTCCGACGCCGGCGTTTCCATCTGGCTCGATGACCTCTCGCGCGGCCGCCTCAAGACCGGCACGCTGCAGAAGCTGATCGAAGAGAAGAACGTTGTGGGTGTCACCACGAACCCCAGCATCTTCCACGCCGCCATCACCTCCGGCACGGACTACGACGCCACCATCGCAGCCCAGGCCGCTGCCGGTGCCTCGATCGAAGAGACCATCTTCGAAATCACGACGACGGACGTCGCCGACGCCTGCGATCTCTTCGCCCCGATCGCCGCGGCAACCAAGGGTGTTGACGGCCGCGTCTCCATCGAGGTTGACCCCCGTCTTGCCTGGGACACCGCCGGCACGATCGCCGAAGCGAAGCACCTCTACAAGAAGGTCAACCGCGACAACGTCCACATCAAGATCCCTGCCACGCTTGAGGGCCTGGAAGCCATCACGGCTACGCTGGCCGAGGGCATCAGCGTCAATGTGACCCTGATCTTCTCGCTGGAGCGCTACCGCGCCGTGATCAACGCCTTCCAGAGCGGTCTGGAGCAGGCCAAGGACAACGGCCACGACCTGTCCAAGATCCACTCTGTGGCTTCGTTCTTCGTCTCCCGCGTGGACACCGAAATCGACAAGCGCCTGGACGCGATCGGCACCGAGGAAGCCAAGGCCCTCAAGGGCAAGGCCGGCGTCGCCAACGCCCGCCTCGCCTACCAGGTCTACGAGGAGCTCTTCTCCACCGAACGCTGGGCCGTGCTGGCCGAGGCCGGCGCCCTGCCGCAGCGCCCCCTGTGGGCTTCCACCGGCGTGAAGGATCCGGCGTACCCGGACACCCTCTACGTCACGGAGCTGGTCGCCCCGCACGTCGTGAACACCATGCCGGAGAAGACCCTGGACGCCACGTTCGACCACGGCGTGGTCACGGGCGACACCGTCACCAATGGCTACGATGAAGCGAACGCCACCCTCAACTCCCTCGATGCTCTCGGTGTGTCCTACAACGAGGTCGTCGCCCTGCTGGAATCCGAAGGCCTGGACAAGTTCGTGGCCAGCTGGAAGGAACTGCTGGCCGACGTTGAAGGCGCCCTCGCCACTGCACGGAAGGCTTCCTAACCCAACATGAGCACACTCAGCTACGACGCCACCGGTGCCGCCCGGAAGGCTCTTGAGCAGCACCTGCCCGCCCTCGTGGAGGACCGCGTGGCCACCCGCATCTTCGCCAAGGACCACACGCTGTGGGGTCCGGACGCGGAAGCCGAGTCGGCCATCCGCCTGGGCTGGGTCGAGGCGGCCACCGTCTCCCGGCCGCTGGTGGACGGGATCCTGGAACTCCGGGACGCGCTGAAGGCCGAGGGGATAACCCGTATTGTCCTGTGCGGCATGGGGGGCTCCTCCCTTGCCCCTGAGGTCATCGCCGGCACCGCTGGCGTCGAGCTGACTGTGCTGGACAGCACCGACCCCGAACAGGTCGGTGCTGCCCTCGCGGACCGTCTGACGGAAACCGCCATCGTGGTCTCCTCGAAGTCCGGTTCAACCCTGGAAACCGATTCGCAGCGCCGGATCTTCGAGCACGCCTTCACCGAAGCCGGCCTCGATGCCAAGAGCCGGATCATCGTTGTCACTGATCCCGGTTCCCCGCTGGACAAGGCATCCCGCGACGCCGGTTACCGCGCCGTCTTCAACGCGGACCCGAACGTGGGCGGCCGCTACTCGGCCCTGACGGCGTTCGGGCTTGTCCCCTCAGGCCTGGCCGGCGTGGACATCGCTTCCCTGCTGGACGAGGCTGAGGAAGCCGCCGAGATCCTGAACGAGGATGCCCCCGAGAACATCGGACTGGTCCTGGGTGCCGCCCTGGGCGGCACCAACCCGCTGCGGAACAAGGTCGTCATCGCCGAAGACGGCTCCGGCATCGTGGGATTCGCTGACTGGGCCGAACAGCTCATCGCTGAATCCACCGGCAAGCTCGGCACCGGCATCCTGCCGGTGGTCGCAGGTCCGAACGCCCCGGAAGTCACCTCCGGCGCTGAAGACGTCCTGGTGGTCCGCCTGGTCAGCGCGGATGCCGACGTCGAACTCGGCGAGAACGAGGTGGCCATTGCCGGCGGCCTCGCCGCGCAGATGATGGTGTGGGAATTCGCCACCGCCGTGGCCGGCCGCCTGCTGGGCATCAACCCGTTTGACCAGCCCGACGTCGAGGCCGCCAAGGTGGCTGCCCGGGGACTGCTGGACGCGCAGCCGGAACCGACGCCCGCCAGCTTCGTGGACGGTGCCATCGAGGTCCGCGGCGGCGACTGGCTGGGATCCTCCGCAACGGCAGCCGATGCGGTTGCGGCGCTGCTGGGCCAGCTGGGCAGCGATGGGTACCTGAGCGTCCAGGCCTACTTCGACCGTCTGGCCTACTCGCAGCTCGAGGGCGTCCGTGACGACCTCGCCGCCGTGAGCGGGCGTCCGGTCACGTTCGGCTGGGGGCCCCGCTTCCTCCACTCCACCGGCCAGTTCCACAAGGGCGGCCCCGCCATCGGTGTCTTCCTGCAGGTCACGGCAGCGTCCGCACAGGACCTCGCCATCCCGGAGCGCCCGTTCACCTTCGGCGAGCTGATCGCGGCCCAGGCTGCCGGCGACGCCCAGGTGCTCAGCGAGCACGGCCGGCCCGTCCTGCGCCTGCACCTCACCGACCGCGCAGCGGGCGTTACCCAGCTGCAGGAGATCGTTTCGTCGCTGGCCAGCAAGGCAGCATCCGCCACTGAGAGCTAAGGCACCGATTCAACCATGCCAGATACTTTGAACGGCAAAAGGTCAGCGGGCCGGTCCGGGAACCCCTTGCGGGATCCGCGGGACCGGCGGCTGAACCGGATTGCCGGACCGTCCTCGCTTGTGCTCTTCGGAGTCACCGGAGACCTTGCCCGCAAGAAGCTCATGCCCGCCGTGTATGACCTCGCCAACCGTGGCCTGCTGCCGCCCAGCTTCGCGCTGGTCGGTTTCGGCCGGCGGGACTGGGACAACGAGGACTTCGCCTCCGAGGTGAAGGACGCCGTGAAGTCCTACGCACGGACCCCCTTTGATGAGGCGGTCTGGAACCAGCTCTCCGAGGGCATCCGGTTCGTGCAGGGCGCGTTCGACGACGACGCCGCGTTTGAGCGGCTCGGCGAGACAATCAAGGAACTCGACGAGAACCGCGGCACCCGCGGCAATCACGCGTTCTACCTCTCGATCCCGCCGAAGGCCTTCGAGCAGGTCTGCCGCCAGCTGTCCAAGCACGGGCTGGCGCAGGCCGAGGGCGAGAAGTGGCGGCGCGTGGTGATCGAGAAGCCGTTCGGGCACGACCTCGAGTCGGCCCGGCAGCTGAACGACATCGTGGAGTCGGTGTTCCCGCAGGACGCGGTGTTCCGGATCGACCATTACCTGGGCAAGGAGACGGTCCAGAACATCCTGGCGCTGCGTTTCGCGAACCAGCTGTTCGAGCCGCTCTGGAACGCGAACTACGTGGACCATGTGCAGATCACCATGGCCGAGGACATCGGCACCGGCGGCCGTGCCGGGTATTACGACGGCGTGGGTGCTGCCCGCGACGTGATCCAGAACCACCTGCTGCAGCTCCTCGCACTGACGGCAATGGAGGAGCCGATCTCCTTCAACGCCGATGACCTGCGCGCGGAGAAGGAAAAGGTCCTCGCCGCGGTCCGGCTCCCGGAGGACCTGTCCACGCATTCGGCCCGCGGGCAGTTCGCCGGCGGCTGGCAGGGCGGGGAGCAGGTCCAGGGGTACCTGGAAGAAGAGGGCATCCCGGCCGACTCCACCACCGAAACCTACGCCGCGATCCGGGTGGACATCAACACCCGGCGCTGGAATGGCGTGCCGTTCTACCTGCGCGCGGGCAAGCGTCTGGGCCGGCGGGTCACCGAGATCGCGGTGGTGTTCAAGCGCGCACCGAACCTGCTGTTCCGTGACCACGGCGATGACGACTTCGGCCAGAACGCCGTCGTCATCCGGGTCCAGCCCGACGAGGGCGCCACGATCCGCTTTGGTTCCAAGGTCCCCGGCACCCAGATGGAAGTCCGGGATGTCACCATGGACTTCGGTTACGGGCACTCCTTCACCGAGTCCAGCCCCGAAGCGTATGAGCGGCTGATCCTGGACGTGCTCCTGGGCGAGCCGCCGCTGTTCCCGCGGCACGAGGAAGTGGAGCTGTCCTGGAAGATCCTGGACCCCTTCGAAGAGTACTGGGCCGGCCTGGGCGAACAGCCCGAGCCGTACGCGCCCGGCAGCTGGGGCCCGGCCTCCGCTGACGAGCTGCTCGCCCGTGACGGACGCACCTGGAGAAGGCCATGATTGTAGATCTCCCCAACACCACCACCTCCAACGTTTCCAAGAAGATCCAGTCCCTGCGCGAGCAGGGCGGCGTGATCGCCCTCGGCCGTGTCCTCACGCTCGTGGTGGTCACCAAATCCGGGCTGGAGGAAGAGGCGATCGAGGCGGCCAATGAGGCCAGCCGCGAACACCCCTGCCGGATCATCGTGCTCGCCGACGCCGGCTCGTCCGCGCCGAACCGGCTCGACGCGCAGATTCGGGTCGGCGGTGACGCCGGCGCCTCCGAGGTCATCGTGCTCCGCGGTTTCGGGGAACTCGCCGAGGAAAGCGAATCCCTCGTGGCCGCGCTGCTGCTGCCAGACGCCCCGATCGTGGCCTGGTGGCCGCACGGGGCACCGAAGAACGCCAGCGAGACTTCGATCGGCCGGATCGCGCACCGGCGCATCACGGACTCGGCGAACGAGGCCGAGCCGCAGGTGGCGCTGGAGAACATCCGGAACACCTACAAGGCCGGCGACACCGATCTCGCCTGGACCCGGCTGACCAACTGGCGGATCCAGCTAGCCGCCGTCCTGGACCAGGCCGGCTCCTCGCCCGTCACCGCCGTCGCGGTGGAAGGCGCCTCGGACTCGCCCAGCACCATCCTGCTCGCGGCGTGGCTGACCCTGTCCCTGGACGCTCCGGTCACGATCGTCGCGGACCCCGCAGGCACCGGCATCCGGCGCGTCCGGCTCACCCGCGCCAGCGGCGACGTGCAGCTCTTCCGCCCCGGACTCTCCATCGCCGAGCTCACCCAGCCCGGGCAGCCCGCGCAACGAATCTCCCTCCCGCGGCGCAGCCTCCGCGACTGCCTCGCCGAAGAACTCCGGCGCCTGGACCCCGACGAAGTATTCGGCGAAGTGATTACTATTGGACTGCCACGTACCAATCTAAGGAGTGTCCGTCCCAGTGAGCGCTGAGCCCAGAGTAAGCATCCATCCTGACTCTTCCGTGCTGATGGCCGCCATCGCGGCCCGACTGATCACCAAACTCGTGGATGTGCAGGACCGATTCGGTGAAGCGACGGTGGTGCTTACCGGAGGCACGGTGGGCATCGGAACGCTGAAGGCTGTGGCCGATTCGCCGGCCGCGCCCGCAGTGGACTGGGCCAAAGTGAACTTCTGGTGGGGCGATGAACGCTTTCTGGGCTCCCAGGACCCCGACCGCAATGCGCTTCAGGCCCACGAAGCTCTTTTGAAGCACATCGATGTTGATCCCGCGCGCGTCCACGTGCCCGGGTCGACGGATGACTTTGAAACTCCGGAAGAGGCTGCAGAGGACTACGCACGCAGGCTCAGTGAGTCGGCAGCGGCCGAGCACGCCGCGGATACCTCGGACGACCGTCCCGAAGAACCCGGCCGGCTCCCCCGCTTCGACGTGGTGCTGCTGGGTGTGGGTCCCGACGCTCACGTGGCGTCCCTGTTCCCGGAGCAGGGCGGCATCCGCGAGAAGCAGCTGACGGTGGTGGGGGTGCGCAACTCCCCCAAGCCGCCGCCCGGGCGGATTTCCCTGACCCTGCCGGCGATCAACACCTCCGCGGAGGTGTGGATGGTGGTGGCAGGCGAGGACAAGGCGGGTGCCGTGGGCCTGGCCCTCGCCGGGGCCAACCCCGTGCAGGTGCCTGCGGCCGGTCCGGCGGGCCGGTCCCGGACGCTGTGGCTGATCGACGAGAACGCAGCCTCGCGTGTCCCTGAACAGCTAGTCAGGAAAGCGCCGGCTGGCTCTTAGCCGCTGCAGCGCTCCGGCCAGAACGTCTTCGGCGTCCTGGCTGGAGCGTCTTTCTTTAACGTATTCCAGATGGGTCTTGAAGCCCTCTTCCTGGGCTTCGCCGGGCACGTACAGACCGGGATTGCGCGACGCCGGCCGGCCGCAGCGGCGGCAGTCCCATGCGTCCGGAATCTGGTCGTCCGGCAGCCGAAGAAAAACAGGCCGCGTCTCATGTCCCATGGCGCACCAATAGGAGACACAAATACGCGGCAGGGGCTCCCCGAGAGGATCATCCCCCTGGTTCTTCAATCCGGCCCCTTGAATGACACCCACACGGGTGCCGCGGAATCCTGAAGAGGAATGCACCATGGGAGAACTCCCTCGCTACTAATGGCGGCGCTGCCGTTAGATCCGATACCGACAGTTTAGTGCGTGCTCTCCCCTGACGGCAGGGAAAAGCCCGGCCCAATCAGGAATGGATCCTGATCGGGCCGGGCTTTTGGTGCAGGACGGCTGTGTCAGCCCTAGGAGTCAGCCACGCCCGTGAAACGCATCAGCAGGCCGAGCGCGATGATCACAACGCCCCAGGTGACGCCGAGGATGATGGTGAACCTGTTCAGGTTGCGCTCAGCAACACCGGAGGAGGCCAGCCCGGAGCTCATTCCGCCGCCGAACATGTCCGACAGGCCGCCGCCGCGCCCCTTGTGGAGCAGGATGAGCAGGGTCAGCAGAAGGCTGGTAATGCCCAGCAGGATCTGCAGAATCACATGAAGAACGTCCACGACGGCCTTTCCAAAGTTGGTGGATGCGGGAGCTTGCCGGATGAACGGACTAGTCCGTTACGAGGTGGCTCTCGAACTTGACAATATTAGCAAACTCAGCGGGATCAAGGCTCGCACCGCCCACCAGCACGCCGTCGACGTCGCGTTCCTTGAGGATGGCGGCAGCGTTGCTGGCCTTGACCGAACCGCCGTACAGGAGGCGGGTCTTGGCGGCCACATCGGCGTCGAACAGTTCGGTCAGTTCGGCACGGATCGCGGCGCACATTTCCTGGGCGTCCTCCGGGCCCGCAACCTCACCCGTGCCGATGGCCCAGACGGGCTCGTAGGCGACGACGAGCTCGGCCGCCTGGTCGGCGGTGAGGCCTTCGACGTCGGCGCGGAGCTGGTCCAGCGTGTGCTGGACGTGGGTGCCGGCCTGGCGGATCTCCAAGCCCTCCCCGACGCACAGGACGGGGACGACGTTGTGGCGGTAGGCCGCCTTGACCTTGGCATTGAGGACTTCGTCCGACTCGGCGTGGACGGTCCGCCGTTCGCTGTGGCCCACGAGGACGTACTTGCAGCCGAGCTTGTTCAGGAACTGGCCGGAGATGTCCCCGGTATAGGCGCCGGAGTCGAACTGGGACAGGTCCTGGCCGCCGTAGGCGATGTCGAGTTCGTCGCCCTGGACGAGGGTCTGCACGCCGCGGAGATCGGTGAAGGGCGGGAAGACAGCGGCTTCCACACGGCTGTAGTCGTGCTTGGCGTCGGACAGTGTCCAAGCCAGCTTCTGCAGGAGGGTGATGCCCTGGACGTGGTCCATGTTCATCTTCCAGTTGCCTGCGATCAAAGGCGTGCGGTCAAAGGTGCCGTTGGTTGACGTAGTCACGTGTTCTCCAATAGTGCCGGTCAATCTGCTGATCATGTGAACAGCCGGCAGGGCGCCTTTCGCGGTGCGGAAGGTGCCCTGCCGGCTGGTGTGTCTCTAGCGGTCCAGAACGCTCAGGCCGGGAAGTTCCTTGCCTTCAAGGTATTCCAGGCTGGCGCCGCCGCCGGTGGAAATGTGGCCGAACTGGTGATCGGCGAAGCCGAGCGTACGGACAGCAGCCGCGGAGTCGCCGCCGCCGACCACCGTGAACGCGTCCGTCTCCGTCAGCGCCTGGGCGATGGCCCGGGTGCCTGCAGAGAACGCTTCGAACTCGAATACGCCCATGGGACCGTTCCAGAACACCGTCTTGGCGCCCTTGATCTGCTCGGCGAACGCCCGGGCGGACTCGGGTCCGATGTCCAGGCCGATACCCTGCGCCCCGAAGCTGCTGCTTTCGATGGCGTCGGCGCTGACCGTCTCATGGTCGGCGTCGGCGGCGAACTTGGCGGCCACCACGACGTCCGTGGGGATCACGAATTCCGTGCCGGCGTCGGCTGCGCGCTTGAGGTAGTCCTGGACGACCGGGATCTGGTCCTCTTCCAGCAGGCTGCCGGCCACTTTGTGGCCGTCGGCTGCCAGGAAGGTGAACAGCATGCCGCCGCCCACCAGGATGGTGTCTGCCTTGCCGAGCAGGTTGTCGATGACCGCGAGCTTGTCCGAAACCTTCGAACCGCCCAGCACCACAACGTAGGGACGCTGCGTGTCTGCGGTCAGCTTGCGGAGGACTTCCACCTCGGTGCCCACGAGGTCACCGAGGTACGACGGGAGCCGGGTGGCGACGTCGTAAACGCTGGCGTGCTTGCGGTGCACGGCGCCGAAGGCGTCGTTCACGAAGGCGCCGTTGTCACCGGTGAGTCCCACCAGCTCATCTGCGAAGGTGCCCCGCTCGGCCGCGTCCTTGCTGGTCTCGCGTGCGTCGAACCGCACGTTCTCGAGCACCAGGACCTGGCCGTCCTGCAGCGCGGCTGCCTTCTCCTTGGCCGAGGGTCCCACCGTGTCCGCCGCGAGCGAGACAGGGAAGGAAGCCAGCTCGGCCAGGCGGGCGACCGCCGACTTGAGCGAGTACTTGTCTTCAGGGGCGCCCTTGGGGCGGCCGAGGTGGGCTGTTACCAGCACGCGGGCACCGGCGTCCGTGAGCTTTCCCAGCACTGGCAGTGAGGCCCGGATGCGGCCGTCGTCAGTCACTGTAGAGCCGTCGAGCGGCACATTCAGGTCACTTCGAACCAGAATGTACCGCCCGCGGACACCTTCAGCGATCAGTTCGTTGAGGGTGTGAGATGTCATGTAGCTAACCCTAGCCCAGCTTCGCGGCAACAAGCTCCGTGAGGTCCACGAGGCGGTTGGAGTAGCCCCATTCGTTGTCATACCACGAAACAACCTTGACCTGGTTGCCAATGACCTTGGTCAAACCGGAGTCAAAGATGGACGAGGCGGGGTCGCCGACGATGTCCGAGGAGACGATCGGGGCGTCGGTGTAGGTCAGGATGCCCTGCCACTCGTCGGACTCTGCGGCCTTCTTGAGCGTGGCGTTGACTTCCTCGACGGTGGTCTCGCGGGAGACCGTGACGGTGAGGTCGGTGGCGGAGCCGGTGGGGACCGGAACGCGGATGGCGTAGCCGTCCAGCTTGCCCTTGAGCTCCGGCAGGACCAGGCCGATGGCCTTGGCTGCACCCGTGGAGGTGGGGACCATGTTGATGGCGGCGGCACGGGCGCGGCGGAGGTCGTTGTGCGGGCCATCCTGCAGGTTCTGGTCTGCGGTGTACGCGTGGACCGTGGTCATCAGGCCGCGCTCGATGCCGAACGCCTCGTTAACCACCTTGGCCAGCGGGCCGAGGCAGTTGGTGGTGCAGGAAGCGTTGGAGATGATGTGGTGGTTCTCGGGATCGTACAGGCCGTCATTGACGCCCATGACGATGGTGATGTCCTCGTCCGAGGCGGGGGCGGAGATCAGGACCTTCTTGGCGCCGGCTTCGATGTGCTTCTTCGCAGCAGCTGCCTTGGTGAAGAAACCGGTGGACTCGATGACGATGTCAACGCCCAGGTCCTTCCAAGGGAGGTTCGCGGGGTCGCGCTCGGCCAGGACCTTGATGGCGTTGCCGTTGACGACGAGGTTGCCTTCCTTGACCTCGATGGTCTCGGCCAGGCGCCCACCGACGGAGTCGTACTTGAGCAGGTGGGCCAGCGCCTCGGGGCTGGTGAGGTCGTTGACGGCAACGATCTCAAGGTCCGCACCCTGAGCAAGTGCAGCGCGGAAGTAGTTGCGGCCGATGCGGCCGAAGCCGTTGATACCAATACGGGTGGTCACTTTTTAGTCTCCTTTGTGCCTTGGAAGCACAACTAGTAAGCGGGCGTTCAAGCCAACTAACAGATCCCGCACGCCATTGGGCAGAGATATTTTTCAGATCGGAGGGCGACCAGCCTCATTGCTGAAGGCTAACCGCCTTCCGTGATCCATCTTACGTTTAAGTAGGTCTACCCCCGCAAGTGCGGGGGCAGACCGTCCAGAATTCGGCCCTAAAGTCGCCGAATGTGAAGTTTGTTACTGCTTTGTGTACGCCAGGTCACACTTAGAGGGTGATGAGTCCCGTTGCGTTGGCGCGCGCCGCGGCGAAGCGGGCGGACACATCAGCCCAGTTGACGATGTTCCAGAACGCCTTGACGTAGTCGGCCTTGACGTTGACGTAGTCCAGGTAGAAAGCGTGCTCCCACATGTCCAGCATCAGCAGCGGGGTGGTGCCCAGCGCGACGTTGCCCTGCTGGTCGTAGAGCTGCTCGATGACGAGGTTGCCACCGATGGGCTCGTAGGCCAGGAAGCCCCAGCCCGAACCCTGCAGGCCGAGGGCGGCTGCGGAGAACTGGGCGCGGAAGGCATCGAACGAGCCGAAGGCGTCGTCGATGGCGGCGGCGAGCTCACCTTCAGGCTTGTCGCCTCCGTCCGGGGAGAGGTTGTTCCAGAACACGGAGTGGTTGATGTGGCCGCCGGTGTGGAAGGCCAGGTCCTTGGAAAGACGGTTGATGTTGGCGAAGTCGCCCTTATCGCGCGCCTCTGCCAGCTGGGCCAGCGCGTTGTTGGCACCCGCTACGTACGCGGCGTGGTGCTTGCTGTGGTGCAGCTCCATGATCCGTGCAGAGATGTGGGGCTCGAGCGCTGCGTAGTCGTAGCTGAGTTCGGGCAGAACGTACTCGGTCACAAAATCCTCCAATGTCGTGGACAGTTTGTCCGGTTGTGCTAACTCTCGGATTGTGCATCCCGGACGACGGGTCATCCGGAAAACTCCGATGGCGGCAACAGCCGCCATCTGGTCTTGATTCTATGGGCGCCGTTTACTCGTCCAGCATTTCCGGCGTCACATTGGCATCCGTACCCGGGATGCCAAGATCCGAGGCGCGTTTGTCCGCCATGGCCAGCAGCCGGCGGATGCGCCCGGCGATGGCGTCCTTCGTCATGGGCGGATCGGCGAGCCGGCCAAGTTCGTCGAGGCTGGCCTGCTTGTGGGCGACGCGGAGTTCACCGGCGTACTTGAGGTGGTCAGGGACGTCGTCGCCGAGGATTTCCAGGGCCCGGTCCACCCGGGCGCCGGCCGCCACGGCGGCCTGCGCGGAACGGCGGAGGTTGGCGTCGTCAAAGTTGGCGAGCCGGTTCGCCGTCGCCCGGACTTCCTTGCGCATGCGCCGCTCTTCCCAGACCATCAGCGCGTCATGGGCGCCCATCCGGGTGAGCAGCGCCGCGATGGTATCGCCGTCGCGGATTACCACGCGGTCCACTCCCCTGACTTCCCGTGCCTTGGCCTGGATCCCCAGCCGGCGCGCCGCGCCAACGAGTGCGAGGGCCGATTCCGGGCCGGGGCAGGTGACCTCCATGGAGGAGGACCGGCCGGGTTCGGTGAGGGAACCGTGCGCCAGGAAGGCGCCCCGCCACACGGCTTCGGCGTCGGCGGCTGAACCGTTGACGACGGCGGACGGCAGCCCGCGTACGGGCCGTCCCCGGCCGTCAAGGAGGCCGGTCTGCCGGGCCAGCGCCTCGCCGTCACGGACAACGCGGACCACGTAACGGCTGCCGCGGCGCAGGCCGCTGCCGGAGACCACGATGATCTCGCTCTGGTGTCCGTAGACCTCGGCGATTGCGGCGCGCAGGCGCCGGGCGGTGGAGGCAAGGTCCACCTCGGCCTCGATGACGATCCGGCCCGAGATGATGTGCAGTCCCCCGGCGAAGCGGAGCATGGCCGAGACCTCAGCCTTGCGGACTGATGATTTCTTAATGTCCAGGCGGGAGAGTTCTTCCTTGACTGATGCTGTCAGTGCCATGGCACCTTTCCTAACTGTTCCCGAAAATATCCTGGTAGGCCGTAGCCAGCCGCAAGGGGTCATGGACCGGTCGCCGGCCCGAAGCCCCTACTCTACCCAAGACAACCTCGGCGCCGATCATCCCCGCTGCCCGCTCAAACTCGGCCAGGTCCGAAACCGAAGCCGGGTCCGCGAGCACCACGTCGGCACTGAACTCCGGGGCGTAGTCGCGCAGGACATGAAGGTGGTCGGCGGCGGACATGCCGGACGTTTCCTTGGTGTCCATGGCCAGGTTCATGGTGAGGCAGCGCTTGGCAGGCGTATCGCAGAGCGCCTGCCGCATTTCCGGCAGCAGCAGATGCGGGAGCACGGACGTGTACCAGGAACCGGGACCCAGCACCACCCAGTCAGCAAGCTCGACGGCGGTCAGGGCCTCAACACAGGCCGGAGCCTGCTCGGGAAGCAGACGGACGCTCTCCAGCGAGCCCGCCACCGCACAGCGTGCCTGACCGGTGATGGTGGTGACCGTGCTGCTGCCGTCCGGGGCCGTCACGCGTACGTCGCCCTCGATGGTGAGCGGAACGGTGGACATGGGCAGCACCTGTCCGCGGGCACCGAGCAAGGCGCCCGCCCATTTCAGGCCGGCCACCGCGTCCCCGAGCAGTTCCCAGAGGGTGACGATCAGCAGGTTGCCCATGGCGTGTTCATCCAGCGAGGCGCCGCCGCGGGCGGACCGGAACCGGTGCTGCATGACGTCGCGCCAGGTGCGGCCCCAGTCAGTGTCGTCGCACAGGGCGGACAGCGCCATCCGGAGATCACCGGGCGGAAGGACGCCGTACTCCTCCCGGAGACGGCCGGAAGACCCGCCGTCGTCCGCCACGGTGACCACCGCTGTCAGTTCGGACGTAAGCAGCCGCAGCGCCGAGAGGGAGGCCGAAAGGCCATGGCCGCCGCCGAGCGCGACGACGGTGGGCCCCTTGGCCTGTTGGGAACCGGTCAGGCCGGCCGGCGGAATCAGGGGCAACGGGCCGGTAAGAACGCCCATTACTCGCGGCCCAGGTCCCGGTGCGTCGTGGTCACGGTAACCCGCGGATACTGCGCGAGCCGTTTGGACAGCTCCATGGCGACCGCCACCGAGCGGTGCTTTCCGCCCGTGCATCCGACGGCAATGGTGGCGTAGTGCTTGTTTTCCCGGCGGTAGCCCTCCAGGACAGGCTCGAGGGCGAGGACGTAGCGTTCCACGAAGTTCGGCACGCCTTCGGCTCCAAGGACGTACTCGCTGACGTCCTGGTCCAGGCCGGTGTGCGGCCGGAGCGCGGGCACCCAGTGCGGGTTCGGGATGAACCTGACGTCGGCCACGTAGTTGGCGTCCACGGGCAGGCCGTACTTGAAGCCAAAGCTCATGATGTTCAGGCGGATCGCGATGGGTCCGGTTTCGGTGAACAGCTCGGTGATCGCAGTGGCGAGCCCGTGCACGTTGAGGGACGAGGTGTCCAGGACAAGGTCGGAGGAGTCGCGCAGCTCCTTGAGGAGTTCACGTTCCGCGGCGATGCCGTCGAGGATCCTGCCGCCGCCCTGCAGCGGGTGCGGGCGCCGGCCCTGCTCGAAGCGGCGGACCAGGACGTCGTCGCTGGCGTCAAGGAACAGTACCCGGAAGGTGACGCCGCTGACTTCGAGGGCCCGCAGTGCCGCGCGGATGTCCGCGAACAGCGCCTTGCTGCGCACGTCCATCACCACGGCAAGCTTGGGGATGGACTGGGGGGCGTGGGACACGAGTTCGGCCAGCGTCCCGAGCATCTGCGGCGGAAGGTTCTCGACGACGTACCAGCCGTGGTCCTCCAGCGCATCGGAGGCGGTGCTGCGGCCTGCGCCGGACATTCCGGTCACGATGAGCAGTTCCGCTTCGGCGGGCTTGACCGGTGTCAGGCCGTCCTCTTCCGTGCTGGACTCCGCCGTCGACTCTGCCATTGATTCCAGCCTCATTCCTGCTGTGGCCTCCCGCGCGCGGTTGCTGCGCGGTAGCCGTTTGCTAGTGTTTGCGGCACACGCCGATTTCCCGTACTTACCCTAACCAAGTTTCCGGGCCCGGGCTAAGTTTCCAGCACTTCCCCGGTGGTCATGTTGATCGCCGGAACGGAGTCGCCCGAGTCGCCGCCGGCTCCGCCCGGGCTGAAGTGCGTCACGATGGCAGCGGCCAGAGCCGGCCCGACCCCCTTGGCGGCTGTCAGTTCCTCCGCCGATGCCGCCTTGATCTTCTTGAGGGAACCAAAGTGGGCGAGCAGGGCCTTCCGCTTGGAATCGCCCAGCCCGGGCACGCCGTCGAGGACCGAGACGGTCATCGCCTTGCCGCGCTTTTGCCGGTGGAACGAGATGGCGAACCGGTGGGCCTCGTCGCGGATACGCTGCAGCATGTAGAGGCCCTGCGAGGAGCGGGGAAGGATGACCGGGAAGTCGCTGTCCGGCAGCCAGACCTCCTCGAGGCGCTTGGCGAGCCCAACAACGTAGACGTCGTCGACGCCCAGTGATTCGAGGGCCCTGGCGGCCGCGTTGACCTGGGGCTGGCCGCCGTCCACCACCACGAGGTTGGGCGGGTAGGCGAATTTCGTGCGCGGCGCCGGCGTGGTGGTGTCGGACAGCGCGGCCTCTGCCAACGCTGCGTCTGCAGGGATAGCACCGTTCGCGCCGGCGGTACCGTTGGAGGCCGGCGTCGCGACCAGTTCGGCGGCTTCGACCTGGGCCGTCTTGTCCACGAGGTAGTGCCGGAAGCGCCGCGTCAGGACGTCGTGCATCGCAGCGGTGTCGTCCGTGGCCGCCGCCCCGGTGATGGAGAACTTCCGGTAGTCCGACTTCTTGGGGAGGCCGTCCTCCACCACCACCATCGAGGCCACCACGTTGGTGCCCTGGACGTGGGAGACGTCGTAGCATTCAATGCGCAGCAGCGGCACGGGGAGTTCCAGCGCCTCCTGGAGTTCCTGCAGCGCCTGCGACCGGACGGTCAGGTCGCCGGCCCGCCGGGTCTTGTGGAGCCGGAGCGCGTGCTCGGCGTTCTCGCGGACCGTGGACATGAGGGCGGCCTTGTCGCCGCGCTGCGGAACCCGGATGTCCACTTTGGCCCCGCGGATGCCGCCGAGCCACTCGGCCAGGTCCTCCACGTTGCTCGGCTCGACAGGCACCAGGACCTCGCGCGGAAGCCGGCCCTGGACCTCGGCGTCCTCGCCGTAGACCTGCTGGAGGAGGTGTTCGACGAGGTCGGGGGTGGTGAAGTCCTCCACCTTTTCGACTACCCAGCCGCGCTGGCCGCGGACCCGTCCGCCCCGGACGTGGAACACCTGGACGGCCGCTTCGAGTTCGTCCTCGTGCAGGGCGAAAACGTCGGCGTCGGTGTCTTCGGCGAGCACCACGGCGTTGCGCTCGAAGACCTTGCGAAGGGCGGTGATGTCGTCGCGCAGCCGCGCAGCGCGTTCATAGTCCAGGACGGCGACGGCGGCACCCATCTCCTTTTCGAGCCGCGAGATGAACCGCTTGGCCTCGCCTCCCATGAACGCGCAGAAGTCCTCGGCCAAGGCGCGGTGTTCCTCGGGCGTGACGCGGCCGACGCAGGGGGCCGAGCATTTGTCGATGTAGCCCAGCAGGCAGGGCCGGCCGCTGGCCTGGGCACGCTTCAGGACGCCCGCGCTGCAGCTCCGCACGGGAAAGACCCGCAGCAGGGTGTCCATGGTTTCCCGGATGGCACCGGCCGTGTAGGGGCCGAAGTACCGGGTGCCTTTCCGCCGCTCGCCGCGCATGACCTGCACGCGGGGCAGTTTCTCGCCCATGGTGACGGCGAGGTACGGATAGGTCTTGTCGTCGCGGAAAACCACGTTGAACCGCGGCTTGAATTCCTTGATCCAGGTGTATTCCAGCTGGAGGGATTCCAGCTCGCTGCCCACAACAGTCCACTCGACGCTGCTGGCCGCATACACCATGGCGTGGGTCTTGGGCAGCAGTCCTGCCGGGTTCGCGAAATACGAGTTCAGGCGCGACCGGAGGTTCTTGGCCTTGCCGACATAGATGACCCGCCCATGGGGATCCCTGAACCTGTAAACGCCCGGATTGGTCGGAATCTCACCCGTCTGGGGTCTATAACTCGATGGATCTGCCACGTTTCCAGTCTACTGAGCTGAGGGGCTGCGGATTGCCGTTTGGCTTCCTGAGGGACCGGCCGGGCCGCCGCGAGAACAACCGGCCTACTCGATGACCTTGCTCTGGTTGTAGCTGGTGGAGCGCTCCTGGCCGCTGAGCTCGGCGATGGCGTCCATGATCCGGTCGGTTACCTGGCGGCGCGCGGGAAGCGAATGGTCCGGCCCGGTCTTGTCGAAGTAGATCGGCTCCCCCACCTTCATGGTGAAGTGCTGGGGCTTAACGGCGTTGCGGCCGGCGGGCTGCAGCTTCTCTGTGCCGATCAGTCCCACCGGGATCACCGGTGCGCCGGTGGTGAGGGCCAGCCAGCCGACGCCGGTCCGGCCGCGGTACAGGATTCCGTCACGGGACCGCGTTCCCTCGGGGTAGATGCCAATGCCCCTGCCGTCTTCGAGGATATCCAGGAGCGTCTTGAGGGCCTGCACGCTCGCGGCCTGCTCACCGCGCTCGACCGGAATGGAGCCGACGGCCGTGAAGAAGGACTTCATCACGCGCCCCTTGAAGCCCTTGGTGGTGAAGTATTCCGCCTTGGCGAAGAACGCCACAGGACGGGGCATGAGCGCCTGGACAATCACGCTGTCCAGAAAGGAGAGGTGGTTGGGCGCCACAATGAACGGCCCGCTCTTGGGCACGTTCTCCAGCCCAATGACTGTTGGCCGGCAACTGCCGGAGATGAGGGTCCGCGTGGTCCAGCGGACGCCGTCAAACAGCTCCATCGTTACGCACCTCGCTCAGGGCTGCGGCACGGACGTTCTCCAGCTCCTCGACCTTGGCGCGCAGGCCGGCGGTATCGTGCACGACGGCCACAGCTCCCGCTGCCTCCAGTTCGCCGTCGGGCGCAAAACCCCAGCTGACGCCGACGCAGTCGAGTCCGTTGGCCAATGCCCCGGCCACATCCTGCGCGCGGTCGCCCACCATCACCGCGTGCTGCGTGCGGAGGTCGGTCATGGCAGCGGCAATGATCCCGGTCTTGCCGACCGGGCCCGCCGCAGCCGCGGTCTCGTCCGCGGCTGATCCCCTGATAGCGCGGAACCGTCCGGCGATCTTGTGGTGCTGAAGCACCAGTTGGGCAAGGCCTTCTGGCTTCTGTGTTGCCACCGCTACGGGCCGCCCAGCCTCTACGTAGGCGTCCAACAGGTCGACGATGCCCGGGTACAGGCGGCTCTGGGAAATGCCAACGTCCAGGTAATGCATCCGGTAGGTCCGGATGACCGCCCTGAGCATGGCCGGCGGTACAGCGGCGACGTTCAGCAGGGAGTCGCTCAGCTTGGGACCCACCATCGCTTCTAGAAGGTCCTGGCTGGGGACAGCAAGGCCATGTTCCGTGAGGGCCGCGGCAATTCCGTCTGTTATCCCGCCGGCCGGATCGACAAGAGTGCCGTCCAGGTCGAAGATCACGGGCACTGTTGTTGAAGTCACCGGCTTAGTTTCTCACGATGGCACGCCTGCTCAAACTCGTATGCCGTCCGAGGAATACTTCTGCCCGTATGGAGGAGTTTTTGTCCACGTATCGCGACTTCCGAGGCATTTAGCGGCCAATATCTGGACAAAAACTCCAAACTGGCGGAGGACGACGGCGGCCCGCCAGTTAATCTGGCGGGCCGCCGTGGCGCTGTGGGTCCTCGTGTTGGGTCGTCGTGTTGGGTCGTCGTGTTGGGTTCCGCGTTGTGGGCCGTGGCGTGGTGGCCGGGCGCCCCTAGCCGAGGATTTCGGCCAGGAACTTCGCGGTGTAGCTTTCCGAGGACTTGGAGACCTGCTCGGGGGTGCCTGTGGCGATGATCCGGCCGCCGCCGGAGCCGCCGTCCGGGCCGAGGTCCACGATCCAGTCGGCGCTCTTGATGACGTCGAGGTTGTGTTCGATGGTGATGACCGTGTTGCCCTTCTCCACCAGGCCCTGCAGCACCATGAGCAGCTTCCTGATGTCCTCGAAGTGAAGTCCGGTGGTGGGCTCGTCCAGGACGTAGACGCTGCGCCCGTTGGACCGCTTCTGAAGTTCGGCCGCGAGCTTCACGCGCTGCGCCTCACCGCCGGACAGCGTGGTGGCGGGCTGCCCGAGCCGGACGTAGCCGAGGCCGACATCCACGAGAGTCTTGAGGTGGCGCGCAATCGGGGAGAAAGCGGCGAAGAACTCGGCGCCCTCCTCGATGGGCATGTTCAGCACGTCGGCGATGGTCTTGCCCTTGTAGTGCACCTCAAGGGTCTCGCGGTTGTAGCGCGCACCGTGGCAGACCTCGCACGGCACATAGACGTCCGGCAGGAAGTTCATCTCGATCTTCAGTGTGCCGTCACCGGAGCAGGCTTCGCAGCGCCCGCCCTTGACGTTGAACGAGAACCGTCCGGGCAGGTAGCCGCGGACCTTGGCCTCGGTGGTCTCGGCGAAGAGCTTCCGGATGTGGTCGAACACGCCGGTATAGGTCGCGGGGTTGGAGCGCGGCGTGCGGCCGATCGGGCTCTGGTCCACGTGCACCACCTTGTCCAGGTGCTCGAGGCCCTGGACTGTGCGGTGGCGCCCCGCCACCTGCTTGGCGCCGTTGAGCTTGTTGGCCAGCACCTTGTACAGGATTTCGTTCACCAGCGTGGATTTGCCGGAGCCGCTGACACCGGTCACCGCGGTGAACAGGCCCAGCGGGAACGCGGCATCTACGTTGACGAGGTTGTTCTCGCGGGCGCCAACCACCTTCAGCTCGCGCTTCTTGTCGTACTTGCGGCGCTTCTTGGGGACGTCGATGCTCTTCCTGCCGGAGAGGTAGTCGCCGGTGAGGGACTTCGTGTTCGCCAGGAGTTCCTTGTAGGACCCGGAATGGACCACCTGTCCGCCGTGCTCGCCGGCTCCCGGGCCGATGTCCACGATCCAGTCCGCTTCATGGATGGTGTCCTCATCGTGTTCGACCACGATGAGGGTGTTGCCCAGGTCCCGCAGCCGGGTCAGAGTCTCGATCAGGCGCCGGTTGTCCCGCTGGTGCAGCCCGATGGAGGGCTCGTCCAGGACGTAGAGGACGCCCACGAGGCCGGAACCGATCTGGGTGGCAAGCCTGATGCGCTGGGCTTCGCCGCCGGACAGGGTGCCGGAGGGGCGCTCCAGGTTCAGGTACTCAAGGCCCACGTCCAGCAGGAAGGTCAGGCGGGCCTGGATCTCCTTGAGGACCTGGTGGGCGATTTGCGCCTCACGGCCGGTCAGCACGAGGTTGTCCAGGAATGCTGCGCATTCACGCATGGGGAGCCGAGCGACGTCGGCAATGGACTTGCCGTTGATGAGAACCGAAAGCGACGCCGGGTTCAGCCGGGCGCCGTCGCAGGCGGGGCAGGGGATCTGCCGCATGTACTCCTCATAGCGGTCCCTGGCGTAGTCGGACTCGGTTTCGGTGTGCTTGCGGTGCACGTACTGCACCACGCCCTCGAAACCCGTGCTGTACTTGCGCTCCCGGCCGAAACGGTTGCGGTACTGCACCACGACCTTGTGGTCCTTGCCGTGCAGGACAGTCTGACGGACGTCGGAGGAAAGGTCCTGCCACGGCGTGGTCATGGAGAACCCGAGCTCCTTGGCGAGCCCGCCGAGCAGCCGGTTCCAGTACTCGGTGGTTGCCGTGCCCAGGGACCACGGCGCAATGGCCCCGTCCTCCAGCGCCAGCTCCGGGTTGGGGATGATCAGGTCCTCGTCGACTTCCAGCCGGGTCCCGATGCCGCTGCAGGCCGAGCAGGCACCGAAGGGGTTGTTGAACGAGAAGGACCTGGGCTCGATCTCATCGATGGCCAGCGGGTGCTCGTTGGGGCACGCCAGGTTTTCCGAGAAGGCACGCGTGCGGAGGGGATCGTCGGCCTCAAGGTCGACGAAGTCGGCCAGGACGCGTCCCTCGGCGAGGACAAGAGCCGTTTCGATGGAGTCGGTCAACCGCTGGCGGATGCCTTCCTTGACCACGAGCCGGTCCACCACCACCTCGATGGTGTGCTTGAACTGCTTGCCCAGCTTGGGCGGATCGCTCAGCTGGATGAGGTCGCCGTCGACGCGGGCGCGGGAATAGCCCTTGGCCGTCAGCTCCTTGAAAAGGTCGACAAATTCACCCTTGCGGCCGCGCACCACCGGAGCGAGGATCTGGAATCGGGTGCCGTCCTCCAGCTCGAGCAGCTGGTCCACGATCTGCTGCGGGGTCTGCTTGATGACGGGTTCACCGCAGACGGGACAGTGCGGGCGGCCTACGCGCGCCCACAGGAGACGCATGTAGTCGTAAATCTCGGTGATGGTGCCCACGGTGGAGCGCGGGTTCTTGCTGGTGGACTTCTGGTCGATCGAGACCGCCGGCGACAGGCCCTCGATGAAGTCGACGTCGGGCTTGTCCACCTGGCCCAGGAACTGCCGGGCGTAGGCGGAGAGCGATTCCACGTAGCGGCGCTGGCCCTCGGCGAAGATGGTGTCGAAGGCGAGGGACGACTTTCCGGAGCCGGACAGGCCCGTGAAGACGATCATGGCGTCGCGCGGCAGGTCGAGGTCGACGTTGCGGAGGTTGTGCTCGCGGGCGCCCTTGACCACCAGCCGGGAAAGGTCCGGGCGCGCCGGTTTGGCGGGGCTCAGGGGGACGACGGCGGAGGGGGCAACAGCGGTTTCTTCAGCTACGGCTTTAGGCACCCACTAATGCTAGTCGAAAACTTCTTCGAATATCCACGCGGGTGTGCTGCGCCACCTTCGTTACTCGGCGTCGTAGGCGGCCGCCAGCAGATGGACGGCCTGGGCAAACGTTGCGCCCTGCGACTTGGCGGCTGCGGCATAATCTGCTGCGGCCCCGGACAATGCGCCCCAGCGCTCGTCGCGGGCGGAGACCACCGTCCCGTTGCGGCCCTTGGTGGCGACGACGCCCGCGGCTTCGAGCTCCTTGTATGCGCGTGCGACGGTGTGGGGTGCGACGCCGAGGGTTCCGGCGAGAGCCCGAACTGCCGGCAGCCGCGTGCCGGGGGCAAGCTTGCCCTGGTCCGCCTGTTCGATCACGTGGAGCCGCAGCTGCTCAAACAGGGCCACGGAGCTGCCGGTGTTCGGCTTCCACTGCCCCGGGAACCCATCGGCGGCGGTCACAGGCCGGACTCCCGGTAGCGCTGCTGGCCGGCGGCGTGCCTGCCGTGGTGCCGGCGGATGGCGCCGAGTTCGCGGTCCACGCCCCGGAACTGGGCCTCATACAGGTGCCTGTATTGGCCGTCCACGGACAGCAGGCTGCTGTGCGTCCCTTGTTCAACAATGCGTCCGTGATCCATGACGAGAATTAGATCAGCGTCGCGCACCGTGGACAACCTGTGGGCAATGATGAAGCTCGTCTTACCCTGCCTCAGCCGGTTCATGGCGAGCTTGATCTGCACCTCGGTCCGGGTGTCCACGGAGCTTGTTGCCTCGTCCAGGATCAGGACGCTGCGGTCGGCCAGCCGTGCCCGGGCGATGGTTATCAGTTGCCGCTGACCCTGGCTCAGCGAATCGCCGTCGTCCCCCAGGACCGTGGCGTAGCCGGCCGGCAGCGACCGCACAAAGTGGTCCACGTGGCTGGCCTCGGCGGCTGCCAGGACCCGGTCATCATCCGCCCCGGGCCAGCCGTATTCGATGTTGTCGCGGACCGTGCCGCTGAACAGCCAGACGTCCTGCATGACCACGGCGAAGTTGGACCGCAAGGAGTCCACGGGCACCGTGGCTATGTCCGTGCCGTCGATCGTGATGCGGCCCGAATCCAGTTCATAGAAGCGCATGAGGAGGTTCACCACCGTGGTCTTGCCGGCACCGGTGTGCCCGACGATGGCCACGGTCTGGCCGGGCAGGACGGAGAACGACAGCCCGCTGACGGCCGGTGCCCCTGGCGTGTAGGCGAAGCTGACGTCCTCGAAGTCAATCCGGCCCCGCAGGTTCTCCCGCTGGGCCGGAACCCCGTCCTCGCGCGGGATCTCAGGCTCGTCGAGCAGGGCGAAGACCCGCTCCGCGGAGGCCGCACAGGACTGCATCAGGGTGAGCATGCCGCCGATCTGCCCCATCGGCTGGGTGAACAGGCGGCTGAACTGGATGAACGCCTGGATGCCGCCGATGGTCATGGTTCCCGCTGCTACCTGCAGTGCGCCCACGACGGCCACCGCCACATAATTGATGTTGGCGACGAAGACCATCAGCGGCTGCACGGCCCCGGATACGAACTGGGCACGAGCGCTGGCGCGGGCCAGCCGGTCGTTGCCGTGGCCGAAGATGGCCGAGGCCGTGTCCTGCTGCCCGAACGCCTTAATCACCTCGTGTCCGGTGATGAATTCCTCGATGTGGGCGTTCAGCTCGCCGGTGGAGGCCCACTGGGCCGCGAAATAGGTCCGGGACTCCCGCGCCATGAACACCGTTATCAGCGTGGAGATGGGAACGGAAACGAGGGCGATGGCTGCCAGCAGCGGCGAGATCCACAGCATCATGGCCAGCGAACCGCACAGCATCAGAACGGACATGATCAGTTGTGTGAGCAGTTGGTTGAGTGCCTGGGAGATGTTGTCGACGTCGTTGGTGGCACGGCTAAGGACGTCACCCCGGGCCTGCTCGTGGAAGTGCGAAGACGGCAGCCGGTGCAGCTTGTCCTCGACGGCGGCGCGGAGGCCGAAGACCAGCCGCTGCACCGCCTGGGCGGTCAGGGCTCCCTGGACCCAGTTGAAGACGGACGTCCCGACGTACATCAGGGACACTGCGGACAGCAGCGCGGCGAGCTTGCCGGCGTCGAACGTGCCGTGCATGAAACCTTCGACGACGACGTCGGTGGCGTCACCGAGGAGCTTGGGAGCCGCCACGTTGAGGGCGGCGAAGCCGCATGTCGCCGCGACGGCCAGGGCCATCCTGCCCTTGGATGGCCGAAGCAGGCCCAGGAGCCGCTTGGCCGCCGGCAGGAAACTGCCGGTGGTGCGTCTGGCTGCGTGTGTGCCCTTCATGCCGGCCCGCCGCTCACGGCTGTTCGTCCAGGGCCAGCTGGGACTCGGCGATCTCCCGGTAGGTGGGCGACGATGCCAGCAGTTCGGCGTGGGTTCCGTGGGCCACCAGCCGGCCTTCCTCCAGCACCAAAATCTGGTCGGCGCCCATGATGGTGGGAATGCGTTCGGCCACCATGAGCACCGTGGCCGTCTCCAGTGCAGGCGCCAGTGCCTGCCGGACCGCGGCTTCGGTGGCATAGTCCAGGGCGGAAAAACTGTCGTCGAAGAGGTACAGGTCCGCAGTGCGGAGCATGGCGCGGGCGATGCAGAGCCGCTGCCGCTGCCCGCCCGAGAGGCCGGCTCCGCCCTGGGCGACGGCTGCATGAAGGTTGTCCGGGAACTTCCGGACGAAGTCCTCGGCCTGCGCCAGCTGCAGGGCCTGCCACAGCTCGTCCTCGGTGGCTCCGGGCGCGGCCATCCGAAGGTTGCTCGCCACCGTGCCGGAGAACAGATGGGAATGCTGCGGTACCGCGGAAATCCGCTGGCGCACGCTGCCGGCGGGCAGGGTCCGGACGTCGGTCCCGCCCAGCCGGACCTCGCCGGAGGTGGCGTTCAGGAACCGCGGCAGCAGATTCAGCAGCGTGGTCTTGCCGCTGCCGGTGGCGCCGATGATGGCCGTGGTGGTGCCGGGGCGGGCAGAAAATGAGATGTCGGCCAGGACCGGGGACTCAGCCCCGGGATAGGCGAACCAGACATGGCTGAATGCCACTCCCCCGCCGTCCGGGGTTGCAGGCCCTGCCGGCTTCGCCAGTGCAGGCGCCGCCAGCGCCGGGGTCACGTCCAGCACGTCCTGGATGCGTTCCGCGCAGACGGCCGCGCGGGGTGCGGTGCTGAACACGTACATGGCCATCATGATGGCCAGCAGGATCTGGAGGATGTAGGCGATGAAGGCAGTCAGTGCGCCAACCTCCATGCCCCCGCTGCTGATCAGGTGCCCGCCGAACCACACCACTGCCACGGAGGAGAGGTTCACCACGATCATGATCATCGGCAGCATGCCGGCCACCAGGAGCGCGGACTGGAGGTTGTTCCGGGTCAGCCGCCGGTTGGCTTCGGCGAAACGGGCAACCTCATGCTTCTGCCGGACGAAGCCCCGGATGACGTTGGCGCCGATGATCTGTTCGCGGAGGATCCGGGTGATGCCATCGATGAGCGCCTGCCCCTGCCGGTAGAGCGGGATGAGCCGCCGCACGATCAGGTACATGATGAGCACCAGCACCGGGACGATGACAATCACGATGGAGGACAGGACCGCGTTCTGCTCGACGGCCAGGATAATTCCGCCGATGCCCATCACCGGCGCCGCGGCGAGCATGGTGAAGGCCAGGACCGCAAAAGTCTGGATCTGCTGGACGTCGTTGGTGGCCCTGGTAACCAGGCTGGGCGTGCCGAACGTCCCGATCTCCTGTGACGACATCGCCTGGACCTGGGAGAACAGCTCGCGTCTCAGACGGTGGCCAATCTTCATGGCGACGCCGGCGCCGAGGTACCCGGCACCCAGGGCGGCTGCGGCCTGCACGGCGGTGAGCACCAGCATCCAGCCCCCAAGCCCCAGGATCACCCCGGGCTGATTGGCCAGGATGCCGTCGTCGATGATGCTGGCGTTCAGCGTCGGCAGCAGCAGGTTTCCTGCCGTCTGCACCACCTGCAGCACGATGATCGCCCAGACTGCGGCCCGGTGCTCGCCGAGGAGGCGGAGCATTAAGCGAATCAGCACCGCGCCTCCTTCGTCGCCAGGGCGTACGGGAGCCTGGGCAGGCCCCCAAATAGCCGCTTGGCCATTGTAAGCCAGATCACATGGGACCGCGCGGGACAGTGCCCGCGCGGCGGGAGCGGCTGCCCTATAGCTTGCGGGCCACCGCGAAAATCCTGCGGAACGGGTACACCGTGCCGTGCTGCGTTGCCGGAAACGCCTCGGTGAGCCGGGCGCCGTATTCGGCTTCGAACTCGGCGGCGTCCTCCGGCGACAGCGCGGCCAGCACGGGCCGCAGGCCGGCGCCGCGCACCCAGTCCAGCACGGGGTTTTCGCCCGTGAGTACCTGCTGGTAGGTGGTCTCCCACGCGTCGGCGGCGCACCCGGCGTCGAGCATGATTTCCAGGTATCGCCCGGGCGGGGCCACGGCGTCATCGTGCCGCAGCAGGCCGGCGAGCTTGCCTGCCCACCTGGGTGACTCCGCGACGTCGCGCATCAGGGTGTGGGACGCGGAAGTGAAGTTGCCCGGCACCTGGAGGGCGAACCACGCGCCCGGCTTCAGGGCCTCGAGCCAGCCGGCCAGCAGTTCGGGGTGCCCGGGGACCCACTGCAGTGCCGCGTTGGTCACCACCACATCGGTGTCCGCGGAAGGCAGCCAGGAAGCGATGTCCCCGAGGCTGAACTCCAGCCCCGGCGCGGACTGCCGGTGTTGTTCGGCGGTGGCCAGCATCTCGGCGGAGGAATCCAGGCCGACCACCCGCGCGTCGGGCCAGCGGGCCGCGAGCGTGGCGGTCAGGTTGCCTGGGCCGCAGCCCAGGTCCACCACCTGCCGCGGGGCGTCCGCGAGGACGCGGCCGGTCAGGTCAAAGAACGGACGCTGCCGGTAGTCCCCGAACTGGACGTATTTGGCGGGATCCCACACATGGCCTCCGGTTGTTCGTTCGAGCTTGCCCATTGACGTTTTGTCCTGGCAGCGAGCCTAGCGCCGGGCACGCCTGAAAACGTTGAGGGACGCGCTGGCACTAAGCTGGAAGGCAATGAAACTCGTTGAACAGCTCCCCGCCCCGTCCGCACGGATCGCCACCGGAACCGGCGCGGACCCGGACACGCTGTACGAGCGCTTCGTGGAGTGGACCGAAAGCCGCGGCCTGCAGCTCTACCCGGCCCAGGACGAGGCGATCATGGAGCTGGCCTCCGGCGCCAACGTGATCCTCGCGACGCCCACCGGATCAGGCAAGTCCCTCGTCGCCATAGCCGCCCACTTCCAGGCGATGGCCCGCGGCGAACGCAGTTACTACACCGCGCCCATCAAGGCCCTGGTGTCCGAAAAGTTCTTTGCCCTCTGCGAGATCTTCGGTGCGGAGAATGTCGGCATGATCACCGGCGACTCCGGCGTGAACCAGGACGCGCCGATCATCTGCTGCACGGCAGAGATCCTGGCCAACACCGCCTTGCGCGAAGGCGCCGCGGCCGAGCTGGGCTCGGTCATCATGGATGAGTTCCATTTCTACTCCGATCCGCAGCGCGGCTGGGCGTGGCAGGTTCCGCTGCTGGAGCTTCCGCAGGCACAGTTCCTCCTGATGTCCGCCACGCTGGGCGACGTCAGCCGCTTCGAAGCCGGCATGACCGAGCTCACGGGACGGCCCACCACCACCGTCAGCTCGGCCGAGCGGCCCATTCCGCTGCACTATTACTACCGCGAGACACCGGTCCACGAGACGCTCGAAGAGCTGCTGGGCACCAGGGAGGTGCCGGTCTACGTCGTCCATTTCAGCCAGGCGGAAGCGATCGAGCGCGCCCAGACGCTCATGAGCATCAACGTGTGCACGCGTGAAGAGAAGGACAAAATCGCCGAGCTGATCGCGAACTTCCGCTTCGCGGCAGGCTTCGGCAAGACGCTGAACCGCCTGGTCCGGCACGGCATCGGCGTGCACCACGCGGGCATGCTGCCCAAGTACCGCCGGCTCGTGGAGCAGCTGGCCCAGGCCGGCCTGCTCAAGGTCATCTGCGGCACGGACACGCTGGGCGTGGGAATCAACGTGCCCATCCGCACCGTTGTGCTCACCGCACTGAGCAAGTACGACGGCGTACGCACCCGCCTGCTCAACTCCCGTGAGTTCCACCAGATTGCCGGGAGGGCCGGGAGGGCCGGCTACGATACGGCCGGCACCGTGGTGGTGCAGGCGCCCGAGCACGTGGTGGAGAACGTCAAGGCGATGGCCAGGGCCACCGCGAAGTTCGGCGACGACCAGCGGAAACTGCGCCAGGTGGTGAAGAAAAAGCCGCCTGAGGGGTTCGTGTCCTGGGGCCAGCCCACCTACAACCGCCTGGTGGAGTCCGTACCCGAGCCGCTGAACTCCAGTTTCACCGTCACCCATGCAATGCTCATGAACCTCATGGAGCGTCCGGGCGACCCGTTCGCCGCGGCCCGGCGCCTCCTCACCGAGAACCACGAAAACCGCCCCTCCCAGCTGCGGCTCATGAAGAAGGCCCTCGGGATCTACCGGGAGCTGCTCGCGGCCGAGGTTGTGGAGCGCATCCCGGCTGCGGAGCAGGGGGCGGACGGCCGGACGGTGCGCCTGACCGTCCACCTGCAGCCGAACTTCGCCCTGAACCAGCCGCTTTCCCCGTTTGCCTTGGCCGCGCTGGACCTGATGGATCCCGAGTCGCCGTCCTACGCCGCCGACGTGGTCTCCGTCATTGAAGCCACGCTGGAGAAGCCGCGGCAGATCCTTTCTGCGCAGCAGAAGAAGGCACGCGGCGAAGCCGTGGCCGCCATGAAGGCCGACGGCATCGAGTATGACCAACGGATGGCCATGCTTGATGAGGTGACGTATCCCCAACCGCTCGCGGAAATCCTGGGCGAGGCGTTCGAGGTCTACCGCAAGGCGGCTCCGTGGGTTGGCGACTTTGAACTGGCGCCCAAGTCGGTCATCCGGGACATGTACGAGCGCGCGATGAACTTCGGCGAGTTCGTGCAGTTCTACGGCCTTGCCCGCTCCGAGGGCATCGTGCTGCGGTACTTGGCGGACGGCTTCAAGGCACTCCGGCAGACAGTGCCGCAGGATGCGCTGCGGGAGGACCTCGAGGACCTGATCGCCTGGCTCGGCGAACTGGTGCGGCAGGTGGACTCCAGCCTGCTGGACGAATGGGAGGAACTGACCTCCGGTGCCGCCCCTACGCCGCACGACGCACCGCCTCCCCCGCCGCCGTCGCTCACGTCCAACATCCGGGCCTTCCGCGTCATGGTCCGGAACGAGATGTTCCGGCGCGTCGAGCTTTTTGCCGACGAGGACGCCACGGCCCTGGGCGAGCTCGACGGCGACGCCGGTTGGGATGCGGATCGCTGGGAAGACGTCCTGGACGACTACTTCGACGAGCACGACGACATCGGCACCGGCCCTGACGCGCGTGGCCCCGGGCTGCTCATCATCACCGAGGAACCCGGCATCTGGAAGGTTCGGCAGATCTTCGATGATCCGGCGGGCAACCACGACTGGGGAATCTCCGCGGAGGTGGATCTGGCCGCCTCGGACGAAACCGGCACTGCGGTGGTCCGGGTAACCGGGGCGAACCGGCTCTGACCGGGAGCCCGGGCTGTCAAGGGCCGGGGGGCTAGCCGGCCTGGGCCTCGTTTTCCAGCCCGTCCTGGCGGCCACTGATTCCGGAGCCACTGACTCCGGCGCCTTCCTCGGCCACAAGTTCGGCGGCGTCAATGGCACCGCCCAGGATCAGGGCGGTCAGGTCGGCCACGGCTTCCATATAGCTTCCGCGCTTGGGATTGTCCGCAAAGTCTTCGAGCCATTTCATGGCGACCCGTCCGACGAACTCCATGGTCCTTGTGTCATCGGCCATTGCGTTCTCCTAAGCTGAGGCTGGCTGACCCGTTCAGGCTATTTCGGCAAACTGAAACCTCCGTGTGAACGAGCAGTGTAATACCAAACACCGGGAGCCGTAAACGGCTTTCTCGGGGCGTACCTCAGCAGCTTCAGGACAAGACTTGCCCGGTCGGAGGAGAACCGCTCCCCCGACTCGGGATCAAGCCATGGCGCCGGGTCCTCCAGGGGCCCGGCAAGCTCCAGGACCGGCAAGGGCAGGGCGGGTGCCCCACCGGTCCCGGTGAGCAACAGGTCCGCCCTGGTGGCGGGGTCATGGTAGACCCGGCGCGGACGTTCCCGGGTAATTTCGTCGGGGCTGTGGCAGGTGTAGCCGGCCCAGTGGACAGGGCCTGTCTGGTTATCCGTGCCGGGCTGCATGCCCCGGCCGCCCTGCGGATGCGGGCCAGGTGTGGTGAGGGCCGCCGGGGCGTCCGCCGCCGTCGCGCCCGACGGCGGGGCGGACTTTACGTACTCCACCCACTGACCGTCGACCTCAACGTAGAGCAAATTCTGCTCGCCGCCCAGGAAATAGGCAGTGACGCCCGCCTGCACATTCGCTGCGGGATCCGTCGGGACTGGGGGCGGCATGCTGCTGCCTGTCGTCATCTCATGCATCTGACTAACCACCGTCGGTACCGGTTCCTGCTGCTTGGCGGTGGCCGTACTCAGGAACGCGCGGGTTCGGGCGACGGAAGACGGCGCTTCCATGGGCCTGACAGTTCCATCACCGTGGCACCGTCCTCCCGTGCCGGTGGGACCGGGCGCGTGACCTCCCGTGCGAATCTTCCCTGACCGTCGTCGCCCCTTCATGGCCCGCATCGGCGCTTGCCCGGTGGCGCGGGCCAGAGGAAACGGCCTGTGCCGGGAACGGAGCCGTTGCCGCCCGCTGCCGGGTCACGTCCCGGGCCGGGTTGCCCACGAACACGGTGTCCTCCGGAACTTCAGTTCCTTTCATCAGGAACGCATCGGCCCCGACCGCCGACCCATTGCGCATCGTCACGCCGTAGTGGATAAATGCCCGCACGCCAAGGGAGCACCGGTCGCCCAGGACCACGTAGCCGGACTTAAAGGTGCCGTCCTCCAGGGAATGGCCCTGGATGATGGACCTTTCGTTGAAGGCGCAGTCATCGCCGATGGTCACCAGTGTCTTCTCAGGCAGGTTGACACCGGCATCGTAGAGCCGCTTGCCAACCCGCACACCGAAAAGTCGCCAGATAAGGGGCTTGAAAGGAGTTCCGTTGAACGTCGCAGCCGCCATCATCTTCCACACCCGTTCGTGGTGCCAGAAATACGGTTGGTAGATGGAACAGTACTGCGGCTTCAGGCGGCGGAAACCAAGGACGAGGCCTTCCACCAGTCCAGCACAGAGGATACGGAACACCATAAAGCCAACAAATGCCAGGGATATCGCCAGCGCTCCAAGGACCATCTGACCGGCCACAGCAATGCCAGCGTCGATGGTGCCGACAAACAACATGAACCAGTTCTCGGCGAGGTAGAGCAGGATGGTCAGGATGTTATGCCGGTTTTTCGCCGGCAGGAGCCGGTTCTTGGCTTCTTCGGTCTTAAGGTGATCAAACTGGGCGTCGCGCTGGACAGACCGGGGAATCTCGAATGCCGGGGAGCCCAGCAGTCCCACGTCCGTCCGGACCGGACCGTCGATTGGAACCATCACCTTCGTGGCCAGAAGGCAGTTCTCCCCAATCCGGGCCCCCGCTGGAATGCAAATGTCATTTCCAAGGAAGTTGCGCCCGGGAACACGGACCCGTGAAAGGCGGAACGACGTGTTTGAAAAGTCGGCGTTCATCATGTTGAGGCCGTCCGAGACCATGGTTCCTGTCCCCACCGCACTGAGGAACGGGGATTCGTGGGCGACGCCGGGGCCAAAGTTTGAACCTGTCTGCTCCACTTTGCCGAGGTTGTAGCCCAATGCAAGCAGGTAGTGCACGATGTAGGAGCTGTCACCGAAAAGGATCAGGTACGCCCCGGCGTTGGAAATCCGGGAGATCATCCTCTGGATGGAGAAGTGCACGCCGTAGAGCGGGTAGACCTTGTCCGGCTTGAGGAAGAGATTGAGCAGCCGCGGAACGCTAATGACGAAGAGAAGCCCGACGATCAGCGTGCCTATGAACAGGACGAGCGTGGCGACGAATAGCTGGAAAAGCAGATTCGGGTCGTTCAGCTGCATATCCGCGATGTGCAGATAAGAAGGAAGGAAACCGGAAAACGCGAGGATGGCGGCCGGAACAAACACGACAAACCGGCTGACCAACTGGAAAACGCTATAAGTCACTCTCCGTCGGCTGGTGCATTTCGCTGCGGGGACCCGTCCGTAGCTGGTGCTGCTGGGAACGGCGGGGGAACCATGCCAGACCTGTCCGTCAGGGACAGCCTGCGATGTCTGCAAAGAGGAGGCATGGCCCAGTTGGGCGTCGTTCCCCATGGAGGTCCCAATATCCAGAACAGCGCTTTCGGAAACCAGGACATTGTTGCCCAGTGTCACCGGGCCGGTCTCTATGTAGCCGGTCCGAGCCCGGTAGCAAAGGAAGTAGGAGTTTTTTTGGATCACGGTGTTGTCGCCGATGGTGAGCAGGTCGGGGCACGCCGGTACCGCCCGGGCAAAAATGACCACGCCCTTGCCAATCTTTGCCCCGAGGAGGCGCAGATAGAGCACGTAGAGCGGCGAACCGGCGAACAGCACGAAGGGGTTTACCCGTGTTAAAGTCTTGATTGCCCAAAACCGCAGGTAGTCCATGCTCCACATCTGAATTTGCCGCGGCTTCCATCGCCCGATCAGAACCCACTTCAGAATGATCGGCGTCACCGCCAGCGCCGCGAATATGGCAGCCCCGAAGCCGACGCAACGCAGCCACGTGTCAAGCAGGTCGCGTCCGCCTGCTGTCCACTGCATGCCCACGACCAACAGCCAGGCGGCGTAGGTTGTGTAGCTCAGGTAAATGGCCAGCTGGATGATGCCGCAGCGAACGTATTGGAAACTGCCGGGCAACGGCAGCGGCAGCGCGGGCTCCGTCGCCACGTCAGGCCCGGCTCCTGCCGGCGCCATGGTGGCTTCCGGTTCAGCTGTTGTTTCCGCGGCTGTGAGCACACCTGCGAGCTGGCGGACAGTCGGGTTCCGGTAAATGTCCTGCATGGCGGGCGGCATCAGGTCGGTGTTGTTTCTGACACGGGCGCAAAAATGGGCCATCAGCAGGGAATTGGCACCCAGATCACTGAAGAAATGCGCGTCGGCGGAGACACGGGCAAGACCCAGGATCGCGCCCAGTTGCTCAGCCAGCGAGGCTTCTGCAGGCGTTTCGGGGGCGGTATATGTGCCGGAGGCGGCCAGGCTAACGCGCTCGGACGGCCGCGGCAGCCGCTTCCGGTCAGCCTTGCCGCTGGCCATCGTCGGAATGGAGTCGAGCTGCTCATAGTAGGCCGGCACCATGTAGCCCGGCAGCCTGGTGCGGAGCATCTGATAGATGTCAGGTGCCTCGATGGTCCCGGCGTCGTGGCGTGGCGTGAAATAAGCCGCGAGTTCAACGAGCCCGGGTTCCGGTTCAAAGGTGTCCACGACTGCCTGGGCGATGCCCGGGAACTGCAAAAGGAACGACTCGATCTCCGCGAGTTCGATGCGGTAGCCGCGGATCTTGACCTGGGTGTCAATGCGGCCCAGGTACTCAATTTCCCCGGCCTTGTTAATTCTGCCCAGATCACCGGTGCGGTAGATCCTGCCCGATGGATTGTTGCTGATGTTGAGGAAGTCCGGAACAAAGGCCTTCTCTGTCAGGTCCGGGCGGTTGACATACCCCCGTGCCAGCCCGACGCCGGCAAGTCCGATCTCCCCTGACTCACCTCGCGGAAGCGAGCGGCCGTCGGCGGGATCCAGGATGACTGCAGAGTAGGTGGGAAGCGGGACGCCCAGGGAGACAGGACCGTCCGGGTCCACGAGGGCCCAGGTGGCCGTGACCGTTGCCTCCGTCGGGCCGTAGACATTCAGGAAGCGGCGTCCGGGAATGTGCCAGCGCGTCACCAGGTCCCGCGGGCAGGCTTCGCCGGAGACCAGGAGGAAACGCAGCTCGGGCAGGTCCTCGTCGATCGTGGCCAGCAGCGTGGGCACGCAGCACAGCGCGCTGATCCGCTCCGCCACCAGATAAGCCGCAAGGTCGGCGCCAAGAAGGGTGGTCCCGGTGGGTTTGGGCACCAGCGTTGCTCCGGCGAGCCAGGAAACCCAGATTTCCTCAACGGAGAAATCAAAGGCGATCGTCATGCCCTGGTAAACGCGGTCGGTAGGCTCGATCCCGTAGAGGGCGGAGGCCACCCGCACGAAGTTACAGATGCTTGCGTGCTCAATTGCCACGCCTTTCGGCCTGCCCGTCGACCCTGACGTGTAGATAATGTAGGCCAGCTCATCCTTCGTTCCGTACGGCAGGGATTCATCATCCATGCGGTCGGGGTCCTGGGCCTCCACATGTTCGCGGACGTCGTCCAGGCATAATGTCAAGGCGGCCACTTCCGGCAGCAGGTCCCGCAGGTGCGACAACGTTAGGACGGCGGTCACGTCGGCGTCCTCGACAATGTACTTGAGGCGGTCCGGCGGGAAGCCTGGATCCAGCGGCACGTAGGCTGCGTGGATCTTCAGCACGCCAAGCATCGAGACATAAGCGAAGGACGGCTGATCAAACAGCAGTGCTATCCGGTCCCCCGGCCGCGCGCCGGAGTCGAGCAGGTAGCGTGCCAGCTGATTGGCGCGCCGATCCAGCTCCGTGTAGGTAAGGACGGTGTCCTCGGCGTCGACGGCGAGCTGATCCGCCCGGCCCTGCTCGGTGTAGGCGTCGCAGCGGTCCTCAAACAGCTGGTTCAGCCGTTCGCCGCTGCTCCACCGCGCCACATGGTCGGGAAAGGCCGACGTCAGGACCGGCCCCTCCCCGTTCTGGCCTGACGTCAGGATTCCACGCAGCTCTGCGGGGCGGAGGCCGACGCGGCTCCGCGTCTTCACGTTTTTGGTCATTGTGCTGATTCCTTCACTGGAATTGGTCTCCTGCAGCCCGGCCTACGTTCGCCGTGTCAGCTGGGCGGGCGCGCTTCGTGAAGGGAGTTGAAGGCTGGCCAGGCCGGGCCGCGGGCCGCGGGCAACTGCGAGCCGCGTGCCCCCTGAAGTCTTCGCCGCAGCCGCGTCCGCGCTGAGGCCGAAGGCCGACCGGACTGCCCGGACGGCGTTCTCCAGTTGGTCGGCCCGGGTCAGTGCCCCGAGGCCGGTCTCCGAAATCTCGATGAGGTCCAGGTCCACCCGGGCCTTTGACAGTGCGGTGAAAAACGTTGAGAAGACTGCGGGCGACGACCTCATGCCGAGCCCGGACAGCATGACCTTGCCCGCTATGCCATTGTGCTGGAGCCCCTCGAAACCCAGATCGGCCTGCCGGGCGCGGAGCAGGGACAGGGCGCCGGCGGCCTGGGCGGCCGGCAGTGAAAAAACGACGTCGGCACGCCGGGCCGTGCCCGGCCTCTTCTCGACAATCGACTGGACGCCTATTCCCCGCTGGGAAAGGCTGCGGAAGAGGTCCGACACGCTGGCGGCGTCGTCGGGCAGTCCGGCAACGGTGATTTCCGCCAATGCCTCACATCCGGACACCTCGCTGATGACTGCCCGCTCCGGGGCGGGCCTTTGGAAGGGGCTGCGGTCAAGGCCGGGCAATATCAGGGTTCCCATCTCGTCGGTGAACGATGACCTGACATGGATGGGAAGGCCGAAGCGGCGGGCGTACTCTACGCTGCGCAGGTGCATGACCTTGCTGCCGCAGGCAGCGAATTCAAGCATTTCCTCGCTGGACAGGGCGGCGATCTTCCGCGCCGTCGGAACAATGCGGGGGTCCGCCGTGTAGACGCCTTCCACGTCCGTGTAAATTTCGCAGATGCCTGCTCCGAGGGCGGCGGCAAGGGCCACCGCTGTCAGGTCCGACCCGCCCCGTCCGAGCGTCGTCACCCGCCGGGCCTTTTGCGTCCTGCCCTGGAAGCCCGCCACGATCGGTACGGTGTCATGGTCAAGACAGGTCCGGATCCGTCCGGGCCGAACATCGGTAATGCGCGCCTTGCCGTGAACGCTGTCCGTTATCAGCCCGGCCTGGCTTCCGGTGAAAGTCCGCGCCGCTTGGCCGCAGTCCACCAGGGCCATCGCCAGCAGCGACGACGAGACGGCCTCACCCATACTGAGCAGGGAATCCAGCGCCCCTGGATTCGGCTTCTGGGCAACACCGGCTGCCAGTTCACACAGCTGGTCGGTGGTGTCGCCCATGGCGGACACCACCGCCACCACCTGGTATCCCGCCTCGCGTGTCTTGGCTATCCTGCGGGCGGCCCGGCAAATGCCGGCGGCGTCGGCTACTGATGAGCCGCCGAACTTCTGCACGATCAGCGAACCTCTGGGAACTGTAGGACCAGTGTCCGCATAAATGGAGCGGGTCCACTCGCTCCAGAGCGGTGCCCTGGCTGTGGCGTCGATAGGACTTCCAGGACGTGCAGATCCGAAGGAATCGGCATCTGCCGGACGTTCAAATGGCATGCTCATTGGATTTCCCGCGTTCCTTACGTCGTTGTACGGCGGTTTTTCCTGTTCAGGCACAATCGGGTGGCACTGACGGGTCAGGCGACAGTTTTGAGTACGGTCCTGCGGCCGGTGACAGATTCGGCGGCGCCGGCGAGGATCGCCAGGCCACGGCCCAGGTCCTCGGCGCTGATGGTCAGGGCAGGCATGGTCTTGAGGACCTCATCTTCCGGCCCCGAGGTCTCCACCAGCAGGCCGCGGGCAAATGACTCGGCTGCGATCTTGCCTGCCGCCTTGGCGTCGGCATAGTGGATTCCGGCCAGCAGGCCCCGGCCCCGGACGGTGGCGCCCTCGGTTGCGTCTGCGATCCGTGCCAGTCCGGCCCATAATTGCTCTGCACGCGCCGCTATCCTGGCCTCGAAATGGCTGTCCGGCCAGAAATGCTCCAGCGCAGCGGCGCCCGTGACAAATGCCAGGTTGTGCCCCCGGAAGGTTCCGTTGTGCTCCCCCGGCTTCCAGATATCCAGTTCGCGCTTGAACAGCGTGAGGGCCAGCGGCAACCCGAAGCCTGAAATCGATTTGGAGAGGCACACGATGTCCGGGACGATGCCCGAATCCTCGAAACTGAAGAAGGTCCCCGTCCGCCCGCATCCGGCCTGTACGTCGTCCACGATGAGCAGGATGCCGTGCTGATGGCAGATGCCGGACAGCTCCCGAAGCCAGGAGGCCCGGGCCGCCCTGAGACCGCCCTCGCCCTGGACGGTTTCAACAATGATGGCGGCCGGTTTTTCCAGTCCTGAGCCGCGGTCGTCCAAGGCCATGCGCAACCATTGGAAGTCGGGGGCACGGCCATCGAGGAAGCCGTCGTACGGGATGCTGGATGCGTTGGTCAGCGGGACTCCGGCGCCGTGCCGCTTCATGGAGTTTCCTGTCACGGCCAGCGATCCAAGCGTCATCCCGTGGAATGCGTTGGTGAAACCCAGGACGTGCGGACGCCCCGTCACCTTTCTGGCCAGCTTCAGCGCTGCTTCCACACAGTTCGTCCCGGTTGGCCCGGGAAACATGACCTTGTAGTCGAGGTCCCGTGGCTTCAGGATCAGTTCATGGAACGTCTCCAGGAACCGCCGCTTCGCGGCAGTTTTCATGTCAAGGGAGTGGACCACCGCTCCGGAAAGCAAATATTCCACGAGTGGCCGAAGAAGCGCCGGGTGGTTGTGCCCATAGTTCAAGGCGCCGGCGCCGGAAAAGAAATCGACGTACTCGCGCCCATCCTCGCTGTAGATCATGCTGCCGGCCGCACGCTCGAAAACGGTGTTCCAGTTACGGCAATAGCTACGGACTTCGGATTCCAGGGATTCAAAAATATCCATCATTGGGGATGTTCCTGCCAGCTTGTGTGTGAAGGGTGGCGGACATCAGCGTCCAGACCCAGTTCACTTGTCAAGATGCGCCGCCCAGAGCGGCATGTACGGAACACTGCGGGCACCACCGCTACCCCCAGCAGCGAATACCTGGCTTTCCCCACCGCGAGTGATCCGGGATGCAGTTGAGGCTTCAAACCTGCTGCTTCGACAGTAGGCAGATGTAGTGGCCTAGCGCAACCACTTTGAGTACCTGCATCCTTGACGGGGAGACTACCTACTTACCCGCACGCGCAGCCTTTTCTCCGGCACCCTACCTGACTCTCGTTTAAGTCCTTTCGAGCTCCTTGGAACAAGGGGTAACTTTCAACCATGAACGCGTTCCGCTTGATGCGCAGACCGCGAAAGACCACAGCAGGAGCCGTATTTGCTGTGGTCGTTGTGTTGCTGGCAGCGTGTTCGTCGCCTGCCGGAAAGGCCCCGGAACAGGCACCGCCCGCTGTGACAGTGCCGGCGAAAGAATCGCCGCAGCCGCCCACGCCTACGGCAGGGCCTCAGACTGTCACCCCGGCGCCGAAGGCCAAGGCCAGCCAGGTGCATGCGGCTTTCGCCGGCAGGAATCTGATGAAGCACCTCGAGGCCCTGCAAAAGGCCGCTGACGCATCGGGGGGTAACCGTGCTTCGGGCACCTCCGGTCACGAAGCCTCCGCCCGGTACGTTGAGGAGCAGCTGCGCGCCGCCGGGTACAAGCCGGTCCGGCAGGTCTTCACTTACCGGGACAACAACCGGGACGCAGACGTCGAGACCTTCAACATCCTTGCGGACACCGCGGGCGATCCCGCACACACCATTGTGGTGGGCGGACACCTGGACTCCGTTCGCCGCGGTCCCGGGATCAACGACAATGGCAGCGGCGTAGCCGCCATGATCGAAACAGCACGCTGGATGGCGGAAACCGGAATCCGGCCGAAAAACAGGGTGCGCTTTGCCTTCTGGGGCGCCGAAGAGGTTGATCTGCTGGGTTCCAAGCACTACGTGGACTCCCTCAGCAGCGCCGAAATCTCCCAGACGATGGTGAACCTCAACCTGGACATGGTCGCCTCGCCCAACGGCGGACGATTCGTCCACGACGGCGACGGGTCAACGTTCGGGGATGCCGGCCCTGCCGGCTCGGACCGGATCGAGCGGACTTTCATGGACTACTTCGCGCAAAATGGACTCGCGGCGGAAGCCACGGTGTTTGATGGCGGCTCCGACTATCAACCCTTCCTGCGAGCCGGCATCCCGACCGGCGGGCTCTTCAGCGGGGATGTTGATCGGAAGACGTCAGAACAGGTGGAGGAATTCGGCGGGGTTGAGGATGACGATCTCGATCCCTGCTATCACAAGAGCTGCGACACCATATCGAACATCAACCCGAAGCTGCTCAACGAAATGGCGGGCGCCCTGGGTTACGTCACCGTCGCCTACGCAATGGTGGCCCGCCTTGACTGAGGATAAGGCCGGGGCTGCGGCTACGCATGAGGCTTCAGAAGAACCGCCACTGCCGCAGTGAAGGAATCCGGCAGTCCCACTGAACTTGGATCCACGGCCTCGACCAGCCACCGGGGACGGCCCCCTTCCTGGCTCCCCACCAGAGGCGCATCCGTCAGCGCCGGCGGGTCGAGCGTCGAGCCAAAGGTTGGCGCCCGCAGAAAGGCCGGCAGCAGAGGAACAGGCCCGACAACGTCCACGAGACTTGGGTCGACGACGGCAAGCCCCCTGCCCAGGGCCTTGAGCACTGCCTCTTTGCGCGTCCACAGGAGCGTCTGGACACGCGGCCGGAGGGCGGGGTCGACGCCATCAAGATGTTCCCGCTCCCGTTCCGAAAGGGCAACCGCCCCGAAACCGTCGAAGCCTGCGGCTGTGCTGCCCTCCAGGTCCACGCCGACTCCCACCACCTGTTCGTCGGTTGTAGCGGCCAGCAGGCACCAGTCCCCCGCCCGGCTCAGGCTCGCCAGGACCGTGGGCCCGGACGGACCGGCCTGGTACCGGGGAGTGCCGTGCACGTGATCGTCCTGGGTGCACTCCCGGCAGACGTAGCAAGCCTGCAGTGCACCAGCACCGACTCCTGCAGCCGTGGCGGCATGGCGCCGCAACGCTATGCGTCCGGCCAGGAACCTGTCCCGCTGCAGTTCGGAACGCAACGACGCCGCCCGCTGGCGTTCACCGTCGTTCAACGTATCGGAATGGCGGAGATCCACGCTGGACAGCTTCACAGCGGCCAGGAGGATTCGGTCAATTTCTGGCTCGGCCGGCCTGTCCACACCGCCTCCGGAAGGGTTGCTGCACGGTTGATAAGTCATTGGAACCAACAGCCTATACTCAGGTGCATCCTGCCTGCGTGCTGCCGGCCTGATCCAGCAGGCCCGGACCCAGTAAGCTCGGACGCATGAGTGTAATCCGTCCCGCAACGCCCGCCGACGTTCCCGTAATCCTCCAGCTGATCCACGAGCTGGCTGTCTACGAAAAGGAGCCGGACGCCGTCCGCAACACCCCCGAGATGCTGACCGAGGTGCTCTTCGGCAGCAACCCCCGCGTGTACGCCAACATGGCCGAGAACGAGGACGGCGAGGTGCGTGGCTTCGCACTCTGGTTCCTGAACTATTCAACGTGGGAGGGCGTACACGGGATCTACCTGGAGGACCTCTACGTCACCCCGGAGGCGCGCGGCGAGGGCCACGGAAAGGCCCTGTTGCAGCATCTGGCGGCCACCGCCGTCGAGCGCGGCTATGCACGCGTCGAATGGAGCGTGCTGGACTGGAACGAACCGTCGATCAACTTCTACCGCAGCCTCGGCGCGTTCCCGATGGAGGAATGGTCCACGTTCCGGCTGACCGGAACGGCCTTGGCCGAATTCGGCAGCCGCAGCGAGGTCGGTGCCCATGGCTGAGGCAACCCTGGATACCGGCGTCCACACAATCCGCGCCCGGCACAGCTTCCGCGGCATGCGCACGGCTGAACACCTTTTCACGCTGCCGCTGAACCATTATGCGGGCCCGGAGGAAGAGGACGCGGCAGAGACCATCACGGTCTTCGCCCGCGAGTACGTGTCCGCCGAGCACAGCGAGGCCGAGGCGGCCGGGCTGCCGTGGCTTCTATACCTGCAGGGCGGACCGGGCGGCCGCGGCAACCGCTTCGCGTCGCTGGGCGGCTGGAGCAAGGCGGCCGCCAAGGACTTCCGCATCCTGATGCTGGACCAGCGGGGCACCGGCCTCTCCTCCCCCGTTGACCGCAACACCCTGCCCCTGCGGGGGGATGCCGCGGCGCAGGCGAGGTACCTTGAGCATTTCCGCGCCGACTCGATCGTTGCCGACGCCGAGCTGATCCGCCAGGCCCTCGGCTCCGGGCCGTGGACTGTGTACGGGCAGAGCTACGGCGGCTTCTGTGCGCTTACGTACCTGTCGTTCGCGCCCGCCGGCCTGCGCGAGGTGCTGATCACCGGCGGACTCGCTCCGCTGACCGGTTCCCCCGACCGGGTTTACCGCGAGACGTTCAAGCGGGTGGCGGCCCGCAACGCAGAATACTTCGGCTGGTACCCCGAGGACCGGGACGCCGTAAACCGGATCGCCCGCCACCTCCGCGGCACGGCGGAAGCCCTTCCGGACGGCTCGCCGCTCACAGTGGAGAGGTTCCAGATGGTGGGGTCCTTCCTCGGCGGGAATACCCGGGTGGACAACCTGCACAACCTGCTGGAGGACGCCTTCGTGGAGACGCCCGAAGGACCCCGCCTCTCAGACCCGTTCCTGGAACAGGTCCGCACCCTGGTCTCCCGGGCAGCCAACCCGCTGTACGCGCTGATGCACGAATCCATCTACGGCCAGGGCACGGCCACGGGCTGGGCGGCCTGGCGGGTCCTCGAGGAGTTCCCCGAGTTCCATCCGGACGCTGCCGAGGTACTCCTCACCGGCGAGATGGTCTACCCGTGGTACTTCGAACAGGATCCCGCCCTTAGTCCGCTGAAGGACGTGGCGGATCTGCTGGCGGGCAAGGCTGACTGGAAGCCGCTGTATGACACGCACCAGTTGGCGGCCAACATCGTGCCAGCGGCCGCCGCGGTCTACCGCGACGATATCTACGTGGACCACGGGCTCTCCCTGGAGACCGCCGCTGCGGTCCGCAAGCTGCAGACCTGGGAGACCGGGGAGTTCCACCACGACGGCATCGCCGACGACGGTGAAGCCATCTTCGGCCGGCTGCTGGGCATGGTCCGCTCCGCCCGCTGATACCCGCGCGAACGGACACACAAGCCCCGCGAACTGGCAGATAACGCCCTCAAAACGGGAATTTAAGGGCAGTACCTGCCAGTTCGCGCTTCGACCCCCCCCTGACTGTGCCGGCAAGAAACTGGACATGCCAGCAAACAAAGCAACCCCGGCCACCAGGTGGCCGGGGTTGCTATTTCGCTGAGACGGGTCAGTACAACCTAATCGACGTCGCTCAGGCTCTTCCGGGCGTCCTCCTCGAGGCGGGCGTCCAGCTTGGCCTTCTGCGCGCCGGAGCTCACCAGGCTGGCGATGACAGCGATGATGATGGTGCCGATAATAACCGCGAGGGACACGTACGTCGGGATTTCCGGGGCCCACTCGATGTGGTGGCCGCCGTTGATGAACGGCAGTTCGTTGACGTGCATGGCGTGCAGGACCAGCTTCACGCCGATGAACGCCAGGATGATGGACAGCGCGTGCTTCAGGTAGATGAGGCGGTTCATCAGGCCACCAAGCAGGAAGTACAGCTGCCGCAGGCCCATCAGGGCGAAGATGTTCGCCGTGAAGACGATGAAGGCGCTCTGCGTGAGGCCGAAGATCGCGGGGATGGAGTCGACGGCGAACAGCAGGTCGGTCATGCCGATGGTGATGAAGACGATCACCATCGGGGTGAACACCTTTTTGCCGTCCACGGTGGTGCGCAGCTTGCCGCCGTCGAACTTCTCGGACATCGGGATGACCTTGCGCAGCCTGCCGATGAGGGCGTTTTCCTTGTCCTCTTCGTCCTCGCCCTCGTCCTGCGCCTGCTTCCAGGCGGTCCAGAGGAGGAAGGCGCCGAAGATGTAGAAGACCCAGCTGAACTGCTCGATCACGATGGCGCCGAGCATGATGAAGATGCCGCGCAGGATCAGCGCGATGATGATGCCCACCATCAGCACTTCCTGCTGGTACTTACGCGGCACCGAGAAGCGGGCCATGATGATGATGAAGACAAACAGGTTGTCGATGCTGAGGCTGTACTCAGTCACCCAGCCGGCCACGAACTGGCTGCCGTACTCGGGTCCCGTGAACATGAACATGGCACCGGCGAACACGAGGGCCAGTGCCACATAGAAGGCCACCCAGAGGCCGGCTTCCTTCATGGAGGGTTCGTGCGGACGGCGCACAACCAGAAGCAGGTCCATAAGGAGGATGATGCCGAGGACGACGAACGCGCCGACCTCGAACCAGACGGGAAGTTCCACAAAGATGCCTTTCGCAGGGTACAGAAAACCGGTGTAAGTCTCTCCGGCGAACCTGTGCACTTTGTGCTGATGTGGCTGCCCGCTACGCCCGGCAAGGCATCTGTGCCTTGCGTGTTGACGTTCGTAGCGCTTGGGATACTCCCCTACGTGACCTCAACTTTACCCTAGAGGCGGCGTCCGCCGCGCCAGGTGACGCACCGGACGCTAGGCGTGCCCGGCCGACTGCATCTGGCGCAGTTCCTTCTTCAGTTCGGAAACTTCGTCGCGGATCCGGGCGGCAACTTCGAACTGCAGCTCGGCGGCCGCACCGTGCATCTGCTCGGTCAGCTGTTCGATCAGCCCCACCAGGTCCTCGGCAGGTGCTGCGGCCAGCCCGTCGGCCCGCACCATGGCGGCGCCCTTCTTGGCCCCCTTGCCGGCCTTGGCGCCGGGCTTGGCCGCCGAGGTGATGCCTCGCTTGCCCTTGCCATAGTCGAAGCTGCCCAACAGCGCATCGGTGTCGGCGTCTTCCTTGGCCAGCTGGTCCGTAATGTCGGCGATCTTCTTCCGCAGCGGCTGCGGATCGATGCCCTTTTCCGTGTTGTACGCCACCTGGATGGCCCGGCGCCTGTTTGTTTCGTCGATGGCGTGCGCCATGGAATCCGTGATGCGGTCCGCGTACATATGAACCTGCCCCGAAACGTTACGGGCTGCGCGGCCGATGGTCTGGATCAGCGAGGTGGACGACCGGAGGAAGCCCTCCTTGTCCGCATCCAGGATGCTCACCAGCGAAACCTCGGGCAGGTCAAGGCCTTCCCGGAGCAGGTTGATGCCCACCAGGACGTCGAACGTGCCCATCCGCAGTTCCCGGAGCAGTTCCACACGGCGGAGAGTGTCCACATCCGAGTGCAGGTACTCCACCTTCACTCCGTGGCCCAGCAGGTAGTCCGTGAGGTCCTCCGCCATCCGCTTGGTGAGCGTGGTGACCAGGACGCGTTCGTTCTTCTCCGTCCGGGTCTTGATTTCGCCCAGCAGGTCATCGATCTGGCCCTTGGTGGGCTTGACCACCACCTCGGGGTCGATCAGGCCGGTAGGCCGGATGATCTGCTGCACGAAGCCGTCAGCCTTGCCGAGTTCGTACTTGCCAGGCGTCGCGGACAGGTAGACGGTCTGGCCCGTGCGTTCGAGGAATTCATCCCATTTGAGCGGGCGGTTGTCCATGGCCGAGGGCAGGCGGAAGCCGAAGTCCACGAGGTTCCGCTTGCGCGACATGTCACCCTCGTACATGGCGCCGATCTGGGGCACAGTGACGTGGGATTCATCGATCACCAGCAGGAAGTCGTCCGGGAAGTAGTCGAGGAGGCAATGCGGAGCTGTCCCGCGGGCGCGGCCGTCAATGTGCGATGAGTAATTCTCGATGCCGTTGCAGAATCCCATCTGCTGCATCATCTCAAGGTCGTAAGTGGTGCGCATCCGGAGCCGCTGGGACTCCACGAGCTTGTTCTGGCTCTCCAGTACCTGCAGCCGTTCGGCAAGTTCGTCCTCGATGCGCTTGATGGCACGGGCCATCCGCTCGGGTCCGGCCACATAGTGCGAGGCCGGGAAAACGTACATTTCCTCTTCATCCCGGATCACTTCGCCGGTCAGCGGATGCAGGGTGTGGATGTTTTCAATCTCATCCCCGAAAAATTCGATCCGGATGGCCAGTTCCTCATACATGGGGATGATTTCCACGGTGTCCCCGCGCACCCGGAAAGTGCCGCGGTGGAAGTCCATGTCGTTGCGCACGTACTGCATGGAGACGAATTTCCGCAGGAGGTCGTCGCGGTTCATCTCGGCGCCCTTGCGGAGCGTGACCATGCCGGCGATGTATTCCTCCGGCGTGCCCAGGCCATAGATGCAGGAGACCGTGGCCACCACAATGACGTCGCGGCGGGTCAGCAGGGCGTTGGTGGCCGAGTGCCGGAGCCGTTCCACTTCCTCGTTGATGGAGGAGTCCTTCTCGATGAAGGTGTCCGTCTGCGCCACGTAGGCTTCGGGCTGGTAGTAGTCGTAATACGACACGAAGTACTCCACCGCATTATTCGGAAGCAGTTCGCGGAACTCGTTGGCCAGCTGCGCGGCCAGGGTTTTGTTCTGCACCATGACCAGGGTGGGCCGCTGGATCTGCTCCACCAGCCACGCCGTGGTGGCGCTCTTGCCGGTACCCGTGGCGCCGAGCAGGACCACATCCTTTTCACCGTTCCTGATGCGTTCGGTGAGTTCGGCGATGGCCGCCGGCTGGTCGCCGGCCGGCTGGAACTCGCTGATGACCTCGAAGGGCGCAACGACGCGGTTGATATCCTGCGCAAGACTCATGTATCTAATCTACAGCCGGCCACTGACAGGATTTCCTGATTCCGCTTTGGGCTGTACAGGGTCTTTGAGCTGTGTAAGGTCACCTTTGGCTGGCGTTGGCGGAGGTGGAAACGTACGACGGCGGCAGCCAGCCGCTGCATTCGGCCCACCGTTCCATGCCAGGGGCGGCGACGTCGCGGAACCAGGCCTCCTTGTCCTCGGCGTAGCCGGAGGTGGTGGCGTCTGAGGCATGCAGGGCGGCCACACGCCGCTTCTCGGCGGCATACTCTTCCCGCGCAGCCGGATCGGCGCGCAGCCAGTCGCGGAAGCAGAGGGCAAACCGCCAGCCCGGCGAGCCGGCCACCCGGACATGGAGATTCACCGGCCGCGCGGGATCCGCGTTGCCGTGCAGGCGCTTGGACCAGGCAGCGGGGTCCGGGCGGCCGTGCGGACTGTCCATCAGGATCCCCGGCCAGAGCGGGAACCCCGCGGCACCCAGCAGGGGCGCAATCCGGTCTGCCGTCGCGAGATCGGCGACCGCAAGCTGCAGGTCGATGACGTCCTTCGCCTCGAGGCCGGGAACCGCCGTCGACCCGATGTGGTCCACGGCCAGGACGTCCTCAGGCGCCGCGGCCTTTAGCCGCCCGGCCAGGCCGGCAGCCTGGCGTGGCCAGTCGGAGTCCGGGGCAGCCAAGACGGGCGCGCCGCTGCGGGCGGCCACAGTGGCCCGGCTGATGTTCCGGGCGTAGGGCACCAGCCGTTCGTCCCACAGCCGGTCCACCGAGGCCAGCAGCTCGTCGCGCGTGCCGGAATTGGTGAGGACCGCGTCCGCCGCGGCGAGCCGCTCCTGCCGGGACGCCTGGGCGGCCATCCGTGCACGGGCGTCCGCCTCAGTCATGCCACGGTGTTCGGTCATGCGCTGCAGCCGGACGTCCTCGGGCGCATCCACCACCAGCACGAGGTGGAAATTCATCTGCTGTCCGGTCTCCACCAGGAGCGGGATGTCCTGCACCACCACCGCATCCTCCGGCGCCGCGGCGATCACCGCGGCGGCGCGTTCGCGGACCAGCGGATGAATGACGCCATTGAGCTCGGCTCGCCGCTCCGGGTGCTGGAACACGATGGCCCCGAGCCGTGGCCGGTCGAGCCGCCCCGCGCCGTCGAGGATCTCCGGGCCGAACGCGGCCACGACGGCGGCCAGGCCCGGAGTCCCCGGTTCCACCACGTCCCGGGCGATCCCGTCGGCGTCGACGAGCACCGCCCCCAGTTCCGCCAGGCGTGTTGCCACCAGCGACTTCCCCGAGGCGATTCCGCCGGTCAACCCAATCTTCAGCACACCCCAAGACTAATCCCCACCGCCTCCCCAATCTCGCAAGCTCGATTGGGGCCCCTCGGCAGCGTGGGCCCATCCACCGCCTCCCCAATCTCGCAAGCTCGATTGGGGCCCCTCGGCAGCGTGGGCCCATCCACCGCCTCCCTGACCTCCCTCCGCTCGCCCAGGGAACCTCCCCGCTGCCTCCCCAATCTCGCAAGCTCGATTGGGGCCCTCGTCAGCGTGGGCCCAGGCAGCGTGGGCCCATGTCCTAGACTTGGGCGGTGCAAGACCAAGAGAGCAGGGCATCCGCGTACACGACGCTGGCTGCCGGGGACGGCTTCCGCCACGAGCTTGAGATCAAGCGCTCCCGGTTCATCACCGTGCTGCGCCGGGCGGCCACCGAGGATGATGCCCGGACCCTGGTGTCTGAGCTCCGCCGCGAGTTCCATGATGCACGGCACCATTGCTCTGCCTTCGTGCTGGGGCCTGACCGCGACATCCAGCGTTCCAGCGACGACGGCGAACCTTCCGGCACCGCCGGGATCCCCATGCTGGAGGCGCTCCTCCGGCGGGAAACCGCGCCGGGGGTGACGGACCTCAGCGACGTGAGTGCCGTCGTCGTGCGTTACTTTGGCGGGATCCTGCTGGGTGCCGGCGGCCTGGTGCGCGCGTACTCCGATTCAGTCTCGACGGCGCTTGCGCTGGCTCCGATGGTGAAGCGCCGGCGGCTGCGCATTTGTGCCGTGCGGGTGCCGCACGCCGCGGCCGGGCGCCTCGAGAACGACCTTCGCGGCGCGGGCTACGCGATGGCGGAGACCGGCTACGAAGCCCAGTCGACGGTGCTGCGGCTCGCGCTCCCGGATGCGGCCGATGACCTGGCGGCGGCCGCCGACCGGCTGGCCGCCATGACCGCCGGAAGTGCGTCCCTCCAGCACGAAGGCACGGAGTGGATTGACGTCTCTCGTTGACATCCAGCGGCGGCAGGCCGAAGGAATCATCAGCTTGCTTATGAGTTTCTGCTTTCCTAGGGTGGTCCTGTAAGGCACCACACGGAAAAGGAGGACACATGTCAGAACACGACATCACCGGCAAGAGGGTAGCGTTCCTGCTGACGGACGGCGTGGAGCAGGTTGAACTGACCAGCCCGTGGGACGCCGTCAAGAACGCCGGCGGCGAGCCTGTCCTGGTGGCTCCGAAGAGCGGGAAACTCCAGGGCTTCAAGGGCGTCGAGAAGGGCGACACCTTCGACGTGGACCTGACCCTGAAGGACGCCAACGCCGCGGACTTCCACGCCCTGGTGATTCCGGGCGGCGTGGTGAACGCCGACCACCTCAGGGTGGACAAGGATGCGCAGGCGTTTGCCCGCGGCTTCTTCGAGCAGCACAAGCCGGTGGCGGCCATCTGCCATGGCCCGTGGCTGCTCATCGACGCGGGCGTCGTCAAGGGCAGGAACCTCACCTCTTACCACACGCTGGCCACGGACCTGCGAAACGCCGGCGCCAACTGGAGCGACCAGGAAGTCGTGGTGGACCAGGGCTTCGTCACCAGCAGGAAACCCGACGACCTTCCCGCCTTCAATGACAAGGTGCTGGAGGAGATCGCCGAAGGCGAGCACGCCGGGCAGACCGCCTGACACCGCATCCACGCATCCGGCGCCGCAAGCCGCCGGCAGCAATACAACCCGCCGGCAGCAAAAAAGGTGGCCGCCCCCTTTCGGGGACGGCCACCTTTTTTGCGGTCTGTCAGCCAGCCTTACTGACTGTCAGCCAGCCGGGCAATTAGTTGCCGGTCAGCTTCTCGCGCAGAGCGGCAAGAGCCTCGTCCGAAGCAAGCGTGCCTGCACCGGAATCGGTGGCAGCCGGCTCGGAGGAGTAGCTGGTGGTGCCGGAGTCGCTGTCGCCGGACGTCGCAGCAGCGGCGTCGTCGGCAGCGTGCTGGGCAACCTGCTTCTTGTGTGCTTCCCAGCGGGTCTGGGCGTCAGCGTACTGCTGCTCCCAGGCTGCGCGCTGGTTCTCGTAGCCTTCAAGCCACTCGTTGGACTCCGGGTCGAAGCCCTCCGGGTACTTGTAGTTGCCCTCTTCGTCGTACTCAGCGGCCATGCCGTACAGAGCCGGATCGAACTCGGTGCTGTCGGCGTCAACGCCCTCGTTCGCCTGCTTGAGGGAGAGGGAGATGCGGCGGCGCTCGAGGTCGATGTCGATGACCTTGACGAACAGCTCGTCGCCAACGGAGACAACCTGCTCAGCCAGCTCAACGTGGCGGACAGCCAGCTCGGAGATGTGCACGAGGCCTTCGATGCCGTCTTCGACGCGGACGAACGCACCGAACGGAACGAGCTTGGTGACCTTACCCGGAACAACCTGGCCGAGGGCGTGGGTGCGGGCGAAGGTCTGCCACGGATCTTCCTGCGTAGCCTTGAGCGACAGGGAGACGCGCTCGCGGTCCAGGTCGACCTCGAGAACCTCGACGGTGACTTCCTGGCCAACTTCGACAACCTCGGACGGGTGGTCGATGTGCTTCCAGGACAGCTCGGAAACGTGAACCAGGCCGTCTACGCCGCCCAGGTCCACGAATGCACCGAAGTTGACGATGGAGGAAACGACGCCGGGACGGACCTGGCCCTTTTCCAGCTTGTTGAGGAACGTGGAGCGGACCTCGGACTGGGTCTGCTCGAGCCATGCACGGCGGGACAGCACAACGTTGTTGCGGTTCTTGTCCAGCTCGATGATCTTGGCTTCGATCTGCTGACCGATGTACGGAGCAAGGTCGCGCACACGGCGCATCTCGACGAGGGATGCGGGCAGGAAGCCGCGCAGACCGATGTCGAGGATAAGACCACCCTTGACAACCTCGATGACGGTACCGGTGACAACACCGTCTTCTTCCTTGACCTTCTCGATGTCGCCCCAGGCGCGCTCGTACTGAGCACGCTTCTTGGAGAGGATCAGGCGGCCTTCTTTGTCTTCCTTGGTGAGCACCAGGGCTTCGACCTGATCGCCGACGGAGACAACGTCTCCGGGATCAACGTCGTGCTTGATGGAAAGCTCGCGGGAGGGGATGACACCTTCGGTCTTGTAACCGATGTCGAGCAGAACTTCGTCGCGGTCGACCTTGACGACGGTACCTTCGACGAGGTCCCCGTCGTTGAAGTACTTGATGGTGGCGTCGACAGCTGCGAGGAAGTCCTCAGCGGTACCGATGTCGTTAATGGCGACTACGGGGGTACCGGGCTTCTCGGTGGAGGTGATGGTCATGTAGTAGGGGCTCCGTTGTGGATAGTTAGTCGGTCAGGCAAACCGCTTCGCCCGCATTATGGAATGCAGGCGAAGGTGCGGGCACTCCGCAAGGAAGTGCCTGGTCATCCTGATTTTGTGGATTGAAGAAAAAACGTGCACGTAGTACACGCCCGTTTATTCTAGTAGCAAGCGCCAACCGGGGTCAAAGCGCTAGAAATGCGTCAGGCAGTGCGGCGTGCGTTCGACGGCGAACATCCGGGCGGCGCGGAACGCCGCCCCCGGCGTGTGTTCCACGATGCGTCCCGACGCCGCCAGCGTCACGGGGTTGACGCCCCCGAGGTACATGGCGGACAGCGCCGCCACATCCAGCTCGAGGTCCGGTGTCCTGAGGTCCGGTGTCCTGAGGTCCGGTGTCCTGAGGTCCGGCGCGCCGCTCCCGACTGCGGTGACGGCCGCGGTGCCGCCATCCACCTCCACGGCGAAGGTGCCGCCGGTCAGCCCGAGGGAGTCGGCGACTTTCAGCACCAGCCGCCCGTCAGCCGGGTAGTGCCGCGCTTCCAGCGCCTGCCGCACGTCGAGGATCCGCAGCCACAGCATGTCCCGGGCTGCCGAGGACTCTAGACAGCGCGCGTCCTCGAGGGCCCAGCGCAGGGGGTCGTCCACGGGCGCTTCCTCCCAGGTGATGCGTTCCACCAGGTCGATGGCCCCCAGGTACTGCCACAGCTCAAGGTACGCGGCCCCGGTGGCCGCGACCAGGTCCACGACTTCCATGGTGTACGGGGTACTGGACCAGCCGGCGAACCGGTACGACACGTAGCCGTCCACGTCGCCGCCGGGCCCGTAGTGCAGCGCCACCTTGACCTTCGGGTCCTCGCCGCCGTCGCGGCTGACGGACCCCGAGGCGAACTGCCGGTAGAACTCATGGCGGCCGATCGATCCGGGGGTGCTGCGGTGGACCCGGTCGAAGACGTCTGGAGCCAGCTCCAGCAGCACCTTGGGGTCGGCAACCTCGACGCTGCCCACGGGAATGTGGTTCAGCCTGAAACGCGCAGTGGTGTCCACCTTCACGGCCTGCTCGGATGTTGCCACGCCGAACCCGAACCGGCCGTAAATCGAGGCCTCGGAGGCGGTGAGGGCTGCCATCGCGAGGCCTTCCTCCCGGGCCAGGGCGAGGTCCTCCCCCATCATGCGGCGCAGCAGGCCGCGGCGCCGGTGCGAGGTCCGGACCGTCACGGCAGTTACCAGCCGGGTATCCAGCAGCCGGCCGAAACCGATGTTCAGGGTTTTGTTCATGGTCCCGAAAGTGGCAACGGGAACCTCGGCGCCCAGGGAGTGACCGGCAACCGTTCCCGTCTGGTACACGCCGGTCATGACGCGCCGGTCCGTGCGCTGCAGTTCGATGCTGGTGTCCACGCGCTCGTCGGTGCGCCGGGCATCGTGGAAGCCGAAGGCTACCGCCCGCATCCACGCAACCGACTGCGGGTACGCAGGATCGTCTTTGGCTACCGGCTCAAACCGCCGGATTTCATAGTCCACGCTCAGATTAGACACAGCCTCGAGCCTAGCCAAGGTCCCGCCGGACCGCCACAGTGACCCTCTCCGGCAACCGCCGCCGGCACAAATTGATGCCGGCGGCGGTCACGGAATGGCGGGTGACTGAACCCGGGAAGGCTAGTGCCCGGCGTCGTACCAGCTGGTGCCGACGCCGATCTGGACTTCCAGCGGAACGCTGAGTTCAGCGGCGGCGGCCATCTGCTCCGTGACTAGCTTTTCGACTGCCTCCCGCTCGCCCTTGGCCACTTCCAGCACGAGTTCGTCGTGGACCTGCAGCAGCAGGCGTGACTTGAGTCCCTGTGCGGCCAGTTCCGCATGCACGCCCAGCATGGCGCGTTTGATGATGTCCGCGGCCGAGCCCTGGATGGGCGAGTTCAGGGCGATGCGTTCGGCGTTCTCCCGCAACTGCCGGTCCGTACTGGTGAGGTCCGGCAGGTAGCGGCGCCGGCCTTCGATCGTGGCGGTGTAGCCGTCCACCCGGGCCTGGTCCACCACGCCGCGGAGGTAGTCGCGCACGGCACCGAACCGGTCGAAGTAGTCCTTCATGAGGTTCCTGGCCTCGTCCACCGAGATCTCCAGCTGCTTGGACAGGCCGAAGGACGTCAGCCCGTAGGCCAGGCCGTAGGACATGGCCTTGACCTTGGAACGCATGGCGCTGGTGACCTCGGCCGGCGGCACGTGGAAAATGGACGAGCCGACGAAGCGGTGCAGGTCCTCCCCCTCGCGGTAAGCCTCGATCAGGCCGGCGTCCCCGGACAGGTGCGCCATGATGCGCATTTCGATCTGTGAGTAGTCCGCGGACAGCAGGCATTCGTAGCCGTCGCTGACCACGAAGATGCCACGGACGCGGCGGCCTTCCTCACTGCGGATGGGGATGTTCTGCAGGTTGGGGTTGTTGGACGAGATGCGCCCGGTGGCAGCCACGTTCTGCGCATAGGTGGTGTGGATTCGCCCGTCCTCCGCCACCGACTTCTTCAGCGTCTCCACCATCTGCCGCAGCTTGGCAGATTCGCGGTGCGCCATGAGCTGGACCAGGAATTCGTGCCCGGTCTTCTCCAGCAGGTTTTTCAGGGATGCGGCGTCCGTGGTGTAGCCGGACTTGATCTTTTTGGTCTTGGGCAGTTGCAGCTCCTCGAAGAGGACTGCCTGCAGCTGCTTCGGCGAACCGAGGTTCACCTCGTGGCCAATCGCGGCGAACGCCCGTTCCTGGGCGTCGTCAATCACTCTGGCCAGATCCGCCAGCTGTTCGTCCATCAGCTCCATGGAGACGGCGATGCCGGTCTTTTCCATGTCCGCCAGCACCCGGCTCACCGGCAGTTCCAGCGTGGCCAGCAGGTCCTCGGCCTTGCGGTCCTTCAGTTCCGATTCGAAGAACCGGCTCAGCTTATGGACGACGGCGGCCACCTGGACCAGCGCGCCGGACGCCGCGGCGGCGTCGTCGTCGAACGCCAGCTCCAGCTGGCCCGCCTTGGCGGCCTCGGGCGTGATGTGGATGTTCAGGTGGAACTGGGCCAGCTCGCCCAGCTCGTAGGTCCGGCGGTCGGGCTGGATGAGGTAGCCGGAGATGGAGGTGTCATCCACCACGCCCTCCAGGCCGAACCCGCGGTTGGCCAGCGCCTTCAGTGCAGCCTTGTAGCCGTGCATGACCTTCGGGGAGTCCGCATCCCGGAGCCACTGCGCCAGGATGTTTTCCGAGTCGGCGTCCAGCGTGGTGAGCTCCACGTAGGCGGCGGCATCGTCGCGCACGATGGCGACGGCGTCCGCGTCCTCGCCGATCCGGCCGGGCAGCACGTCCACGGCGAGGGCAGAGCGCTGCCCGGCCCCTGCCTCGAGGAAGGCCCGGAGCGCGTCCGCGTCCGTCAGCGTGGCGAAGTCCCGGGTCTCCAGGGCTTCGCGCTCCGGGGCCGGGGCCTCGCTGGCGTAGAGATCGAAGAGCCGGGTGCGGATGGTCTTGAATTCGAGCTCGTCGAAGAGCTCCTCGAGGGCCTGCTGGTCGGGCCGCGGATCGGCCAGTTCGTCCAGCGTCACCGGGAGGTCAAGGTCGGTGTGGAGCTGGTTCAGCTTGCGGTTGCGCTTGACGGCGTCCACGTTGGCGCGCAGTGAGTCCCCCACCTTCCCGCCGATGGCGTCGAGGTGTTCCAGCACGCCCTCCAGGCCGCCGTAAAGGTTGATCCACTTGGCTGCCGTCTTGGGTCCGACGCCGGGAACGCCCGGCAGGTTGTCCGCAGTCTCGCCCACCAGGGCGGCGAGGTCCGAGTACCGGGAGGGGCTGACGAAGTATTTTTCTTCGACGGCGGCGGCGTCCATGCGCGGGATGTCGCTGACGCCCTTCTTCGGGTACAGCACGAACACGTTGTCGGTGATGAGCTGGAAGGCGTCACGGTCGCCGGACACGAGCAGGACCTCGTAGCCGGCCTTTTCACCCATCGCTGCGAGCGTGGCCAGGATGTCGTCGGCCTCGTAGCCGGGCATCTTGATGGTCTTGATGCCCCAGGCGCCCATGACCTGGTCGATGAGGTCGATCTGGCCGCTCATTTCCCGCGGAGTCTCGTTGCGGCCGCCCTTGTAGTCGCTGTACTCGGCTTTGCGGTGAGTGGTGTCATCGGAGACGTCGAAAGCGACCGCGACGTGGGTGGGCTTCTGTTCCTTGATCAGGTTGATGAGCATGGAGGTGAAGCCGTGGATCGCATTGGTGTGCTGGCCCCTGGCGGTGGAGAACTTGTCGGCCGGAAGGGCGAAGAAGGCCCGGAAGGCCATGGAGTGCCCGTCCAGCACCAGAAGCCGGGGCTGCTCCGTCAGGGGGACGACGGGCGCCTCGGTGGCCGACACCGACGGGGCATCGGGCGAGGACACGGCGATGTCCTCCAGGGTCTGGGTTGCGGACGGAATTGGGGCCGGTTTGGTTGTTTCACTCACAGGTGCCAGCCTAGTTGCCATGATGGACAATTTCACGCCCGGCCCTGCCGGTGAGGCCAGTCCCACAGAGGCCGACCCGACGGCGGAAGGGCGCTCCGCCGTCGAAACGCCCGCCCCGGTTGAGGCGCCCGCCGCGGCGGAAGCCGCGGCCGCAGCCGACTTCAGGGAAGAACTGTCTGCCGCCGGCGTTCCGGAGCACCTCCACGACTGGCTTGCCGTGTACGGCATCGGCGCCCTCGTGGTGAAGATGGGGATCCGGTTCCTGGAGATGAGCCCCGAACGGTGTGTGGCCACGATGCCGGTGGAAGGGAACACCCAGGTGGCCGGGATCCTGCACGGCGGCGCACACGTGGTGCTCGCCGAAACCCTGGGGTCGTTTGCCGCCGGGATGCATGCCGGCCCCGGACGCCAGGCACTGGGCATCGAGGTTGGAGCCACGCACCACCGCGCGGTCTCCGCCGGCACAGTGACCGGAACCTGCACGGCCATCCACCTGGGCCGGACACTGACCACGCATGAAATCGTGATGACTGACGACCAGGGACGACGGCTGTCCACGGCCCGCATCACCAACCTCATCCGTTAGCCGCCGGAAACACCCTAACGATCAGGCCAGCGGTACCGGAGCTCCACGATCCCCCGCCCCTGGGGACGGGCCTCCTGCAACTCAAGTGGCGCCGTCGGACCCTGGACAATGGGAAGCAGCCGCTTTCCCCCGCCGAGGACCACCGGGATCACCGAAACGATCAGTTCGTCCAGCAGGCCGGCGCCGGCGAACTGGGCGGCGAGCTCCCCGCCGCCCACCATCCAGATGTTTTTGCCCCCGGCGTCCTGCCGGAGGTCGTCGATGAATTCGGTCACCTCTCCGCGCACGAAGGTGATGTCCGCTCCCGGCGGGCCACTGAACTCGTGGTGGGTGAAGATCCAGCAGGGCGTGCCGGGGTAGGGCCAGTTGCCGGGTTCGTGCTCCATCAGCCACTCGTAGGTGGTCCCGCCCATGACGATGCAGCCGACTCCGGCCATGAAGGTTTCGTAGCTTTCCTTGCCGCCTTCGAAGCCGTCGAACTGCAGCAGCCAGGCAAGGTCGTCGTCCGCGGTGGCGATGAAGCCGTCGAGGGAGGACGCAACATAATACTGGACGCTCGGCATGGGCCCAGCCTAGCCACTCCCGTTCCCTCTTCCCAGAGGGGGCCGGCCTAGCTGCTGAAGTACGGAATGATCAGGTAGAGGCCGAACAGCACGGCGATGCCGCAGAGCCCGAAGCAGGCGTAGGAGAGGTACTTGACCCACACCGGCGCAATGGCCTGGCGGTCCCCGGCGATGGCGGTCAGCCGGACGCCGAGGGAGTAGAGGACCACTACGGTCACGGCGGCAATCAGTGTGGCGCCGGCTACGGTGAGGAGTTCCAGCCACTTCATCGCTGCGGGCCCTTCGGATCGATGTTGTTGGCGCGCTCGGCGGCGCGTGCCCTGGCAAGGGCCTTCTTCTTGGCGAAGCGGACAGCCTGGCCGGCCTCTTCGACTTCGACGGCGTTGTGATGGCCAACCTGCGATTTACGGGACACCAGGAACATGTACATGACTGCGCCGATGCCGGCCACGGCCGCAATCACCACACCGACAACCCCGGTCTTGACCAGCAGCGCGGTCAGCGCACCGACAATGCCCGCGGCCGGCAGCGTGAAGAGCCAGCCGAGGGCGATACGGCCCACCATGCCCCAGCGCACCGTCGTACCCCGGCGGCCCATGCCGGAGCCGATCACCGATCCGGATGCCACCTGGGTGGTGGACAGGGCAAAACCCAGGTGCGAGGAGGCCAGAATGGCGGAGGCGGTGCTTGACTCGGCCGCGAAGCCCTGGGCGGGCTTCACTTCGGTGAGGCCGGCGCCCATGGTCCTGATGATCCGCCAGCCGCCGGCGTACGTTCCAACGGCGATGGCGAGGGCACACGCCGTGATCACCCACAGCTGCGGGCCCGAGCCGGGCTGCTGGGTTCCCGCCGAGATGAGCACCAGGGTGATGATGCCCATGGTTTTCTGTGCATCATTCGTGCCGTGGGCCAGCGCCACGAGGCTGGAGGTGAAGACCTGGCCGGTCCGGAAGCCGCCGCGCTTCTGTGTGAGCTTGCTGCCCGTCTCCGGATCGTGCCGGGACGTGAGGGCATAGGCGATGCGGGTGCAGACGTAGGCCACAAGCCCGGCGATGACCGGGGCGAAAACGGCGGGGAGAATGACCTTCTGGAGCAGCGTCTCCAGGTTGACGGAGTGGAAACCGAGGCCAACGATCGCGGCACCGATGAGGCCTCCGAAGAGCGCATGGGATGAACTGGAGGGCAGTCCCTTGAGCCAGGTGATCATGTTCCACAGGATGGCGCCCATCAGGCCGGCGAAAATGATGTCCGGGGTGATCTGGACCCCGCCGGACCCCTCGCGGATGATGCCGCCCGAGACCGTTTTTGCGACTTCAGTGGACAGGAACGCGCCGACGAGGTTGAGGGCCGCCGCGAGGGCAACCGCAGTCTTCGGCTTGATCGCACCGGTGGCAATGGGCGTGGCCATCGCGTTGGCGGTGTCATGGAACCCGTTCGTGAAGTCAAAAAATAATGCCAGCGCAATGACCAGCGCCACCATGAAGGTGATGTCCACCTGTTGCCCAATCTGCAGAGTCTACGTACAGCAGTTCCACTTCCCCTGCCTGCACTGCACAGCATAGTTCACCCGATGTTTAAGAAAACGTCTGTGGGTGGGGGTAGCGGAGCTGCAGGGCAGGCTTGAAACCTTATCGATGGTACGCGTCCTGCTGACGAGGTCCAACCTGCGACGCGGACGGGCGGTTACAGCTGCGGGTCCGGGCCGCGGGCGAATTCATGGATGTCCGCCAGGTCACCCCGCGACAGGCCGGTCCGGGGATCCGGCGAGACCAGCAAGGCACGGCGGCCAAGAATCCGTGCCCACGCCTGCGCCCGGCCCTCGAAGGCGAGCTGGTCGTCCACCCAGATGATCCGCTCCGGAGCGTGCCTGCCCACATCCGCCTGGATGGCTTCGAGCTTCCACCATTCCGCACCGCCTCCCGCGCCGTCGGCGGTCAGCACCGGCCAGGAGCTTCCGTTCAGTCCGGTGACCGGGCAGAGCACGGCCGGCGCGAGTTCCTCCCAGCTGGTGAGCCAGACGCAGCGGAGCCCGGGCAGCAGCGACAGCCGGTTGAGGCCCGCCACCAGCTCCGCCGCGTAGGCCACTTCCAGCATCCCGGCGTAGGCAAACCGCCAGGCTGAGCCCCACGGCGTTGCTCCCGTCGGTCCGAACGGGCACACGACGCCGTCGACATCCAGGTACAGGGTGACTGTATTTTCCACCGCGTTCCTCCAGCGCCTGCTACGGGCGCCGGCCCGCCGGCGGCCCTGCAGCCCACGCTACGGACGGCGGGCCCGGAGGGGCAAGGGCTTTTTTAAGCGGGGACTCCCACCCGGGCCGCCGGAACCGCTGCGGAGGGCACGCCGTCGCCGTCCTGGCCGTACAGCCAGTCGTTGTACTGGTAGTCGCCGTCCTTCCGGCTCTTGAAGAGCAGGTTGCGAAGGGTGCGGGCCAGCCCGGAGACGTGCCAGGACTCGCCCCAGACGCGGGCGGTGCGCTGGACCCGGGCCGTGCGTGCGGCGCGTGCGGCATTGAAATCCCGGATGGCGGCGTCCCAGCCGCCGGCGTCTGCACCGTCCTCAGTGAACACGGTCCCGAGGCTGGCCTCCTGCAGCACGGCGGCGTCCTCGAGGGCCTGGCAGGCGCCCTGAGCGAGGTACTGAAGCATGGGGTGCGCGGCGTCGCCCATGAGCACCATCCTGCCGGCCACCCAGTTTTCGATGGGGTCGCGGTCGTACATGGGCCAGCGGACGCCGGTGGCGAGGTTTTTCAGTGCCTCCCGGACCGCGGGGACACAGTCCTTGTAGGCCGCCTGGAGCTCGTCCACTCCCCCGTACTGTTCCTCGCCGCGTTCGAAGGAGGCTGATTTGAAGACGGCCACGGTGTTGAGCAGTTCGCCCTTCCGCAGCGGGTACTGGACCAGGTGGCAGTCCGGGCCGAGGTAGACAATCACGTCCTCGAGGTCGCCCCGGGGTGTGTCCCCGGTGATGGGGACGGTCCCGCGGTAGGCCACGTACGACGACGACACCGGGCCGTCCTGCGCTACCTCGCGGCGGAGTGCGGACTTGAGTCCGTCCGCCCCGAGGACGACGTCCGCCTGGTACGTGGCCCCGTCCGCTGCCTCTGCCGTGGCCCGGCCGTCCACGGTCCGGACGGACTCGACCGTGACGTCGTTGACCAGCCGGACCCCGGCATCCCGGCAGGCGTCGAGGAGAATGCGGTGCAGGTCGCTGCGGTGAATGACGACGTAGGGGGCGCCGTAGCGTTCCTCGAAGGTGCCGCCAAGGGACTGCCGGGTGAGCTCTTCGCCTGTCACGGCGTCCCGGAAGACGAGGTGCCTGGGCCGGACACCGATCTCCAGCGCCTTGTCCAGCAGGCCCCAGCGCTTGAGCACGCGGGAGGCGTTGGGCGCCATCTGGAGGCCCGCCCCGACTTCGCCGAACTCCGGTGCCCGTTCCAGCAGGGTGACCTCGGCGCCGTTCTCGCGGAGGGCGAGGGCGCCGGCCAGGCCGGCCATTCCGCCGCCGATCACCAGGACATCGGTGGACGGTTTCGGGTTAGACATTGTTGACTCCTACAGGGGTTGGGGTTGTGCGGATGGTTTTGGCGCCGACGACGACGAGCAGGAGTGCTGCGACGGCGGCGGCCCCGGCGAACGCCAGGAAGTTGGAGTTGACGCCCAGCCCGGCTGCCAGCAGCAGGCCTCCGGCCTGCGGTGCGGCCACCGCGCCGATCCGGCCCACGCCGAGGGCCCAACCGAGGGCAGTCCCCCGCAAGTGGGCGGGGTAATGGCTGGCGACAGCGGCGATGACCAGGCACTGCGTTCCGTGCGTTCCGACGCCGGCGAGGACCAGCATCAGGTACACCACGGTGACCGGCGGCCCGGTCACCAGCACCAGGAGGGCGACGGCGGCAACCGCGGCTGCCGCGACCGCCGTCGGGACGGGGCCGAAGCGGGTCCCGGCCCAGGCTGTGGCCACAGAGCCGACGACGGCACCCAGGTTCAGGGCCAGCGCGAACGTGAGCGCAGAGCCGAGGTTGTAGCCGGCCAGCTGCATCAGGTTGGGCAGCCAGGTGCCCAGCCCGTACCAGGCAAAGAGGGTCACGAGGGTGGCCACCGCATACAGCACGCTCACGCCCAGGTAGGGCGCGCGGAGCAGGGAACGGAACCCCGGCCTGGTTTCCGGGGTTGCGGTCCCGGCCGCCTGCCGAACCCCGGCCGGCGGCAGGGTCTCCGGCAGGAAGCCCACGCCCAGCGGGATGACCACCGCCAGGGCCACGACAGCGACCAGGAACATAACCTGCCAGCCGTACGCCGGGATCAGCGGGATGCCTGCCAGCGCGGCCAGTGATCCGCCGATCGGAACGCCGGACATCATCAGGGTGGCTATGGTGGACCGCCATTTCGCCGGCACAAGTTCCGCCACGAGGGCGTTGGCCGAGGGCACCAGTCCGCCGAGGCCGATGCCGGCCAGCAGCCGCAGGGCGCCGAAGGTGTAGGCGTTCGGGGCGAAGGCGCAGAGGATGGTGAAGACCGAGAACACCACGGCGCAGCCCAGGATGGTCCGGCGGCGGCCCCAGGTGTCGGCCATCCGGCCGGCGAAGACGGCGCCGATCATCATGCCGGCGAACGCCATGGATCCGACCGTTCCGGCGGTGGCCTTTGTCAGCCCCCAGCCGGTGTCGTTGATGAGGGCCGACTGGACGGTTCCGTAGACGATGAGGTCGTAGCCGTCGAAGACCACCAGCAGCCAGCAGACGAGCACGGCCAGGGCGGACTGTTTGGAAAACCGGGGCGCGGCCGGCGGAAGGGCTGCTCCGGGCATGGGCAGCTCCGGCGCCGCAGCGGAAGGTGTGTGATTCATGCCACCACTGTCAGGGCTGACGGCATGACGTTCCAATAGAATTCTGGCATGCAGAATAAGCCCCTCCGGAAGAAGCCCACGTATTCAATCGAGGCGGTCGACAATGCTCTGCAGCTGCTGCAGCTGCTGCGTGACGGCGGCAGCCTGCGGCTCAAGGATGCCGCCAGCGAGCTGGGCGTGGCCCCGTCCACCGCGCACCGCCTGCTGGCCATGCTCGTGTACCGGGGCTTTGCCGTGCAGGACGAAACCCGGCGTTACGTCCCCGGGCCGGCGATGGGAGCGGGGCCGGCCGGCGTCACCTGGACCCGGCTGCTGCGCAATGTGGCCCGGCCCCACATGGAGCTGCTGAGTTCGCGCCTCAACGAGACCGTGAACCTCATGATCCGGGTGGGCACCAAGGTCCGGTTCCTGGGGACCGTGGAGGGCATCAGCGCCCTTCGCGTCGGCGATAGGCAGGGCACCGTACTGCCGGCGAACCGGGCGTCGGGCGGCAAGGCGATGCTGGCCGAGCTCGAGCCGGCGCTGATTGAGCAGCTGTTCCGGAGCGCCAATGCGGAGATCGGCGGTGACAGCATTTCCGACGCCGAGTACCCGGCGTTCCTGCGGGAACTGGAAACGGTCCGCAGCAACGGCTTCGCGGCGAATTTCGAGGGAACGGAGGAGGGCATCAGCGCGCTGGGCATGTCCCTGCACAACGGGAAGGGCGATGTGGTGGGCGCTTTCAGCGTGGCGACCCCGGTGACCAGGTTCCGGGCCGTGTTCGACGCCGGTTTGGTGCCGGTGATGCTGGAAACGCGCCGGCAGCTGGAGATCGACATCGCGGCGAATCCCGCCGAGCCCGAGAGGTAGGTTACCCAAGTAGCTCGCAGTTTTTTTCGATTTTGGCGCAACAAAAAACAAAAAAAGAG